>JAOTWE010000041.1 GCA_029863065.1 Betaproteobacteria bacterium | reverse complement strand
TCGAACCTTACCCCGGCAAGGTGAAGACGGAGATCCGTTTCCGCAAGGACGGGGATCTGGGGCCGTACATCGAGGTGCCGGCAAGCTACCGCTCGGCGCTCGCAGCGCGCATCAAGATCATGTGCGACCTGGACATCTCCGAGAAACGGCGGCCGCAGGACGGCAAGATCAAGTTCAAGAAGTTCGGACCTCTGGACATCGAGCTGCGCGTGGCGACGATTCCTACCGCGGGCGGAGTCGAGGATATCGTCATGCGGATCCTGGCTGCCGGAGAGCCGATTCCGCTCGACAGGATGGGCTTCACCAAGGCGAACGAGGAAAACCTGAAGGCTACGGTGAGCAAGCCCTATGGCCTGTTCTTCGTCTGCGGTCCCACGGGCTCGGGCAAGACCACCACGCTGCATTCGGTGCTCAAGTTCCTCAATGCGCCCGAAACCAAGATCTGGACGGTGGAGGACCCGGTCGAAATCACGCAGAAAGGCCTGCGCCAGGTGCAGGTCAACAAGAAGGCGGGCCTGGATTTCGCGTCGGTGATGAAGTCGTTTCTGCGCGCCGACCCGGACATCATCATGGTCGGGGAGATGCGGGACAAGGAGACCACCTCGACCGGCATCGAGGCCTCGCTCACCGGCCACCTCGTGTTCGCCACGCTGCACACCAATTCGGCGCCGGAGTCGATCACGCGCCTGCTGGATATGGGCATGGATCCCTTCAACTTCTCCGACGCGCTGCTCGGCATTCTCGCGCAGCGGCTCGCCAGGCGCCTGTGCAGTTGCAAGCAGACCTATATGCCGGAGTCGGCCGAGCTGACTTCGTTCCTGCGCGAATACTGCGACGAGCTGCAGAACACGTCGCGTTTCAAGGCCGACCCCAAGGGCGCGATGGAGGCGGTGTACAAGGGCTGGGTGCGGCACTACGGCAATGACAAGGGTCAGCTCACGTTCTACAAGCCGGTGGGCTGCGACAAGTGCGGCGGCAGTGGCTTCAAGGGGCGGTGCGGACTGCACGAGCTGCTGCTCGCCACCGACCGCCTGAAGAAGGCCATTCAGGAGCACGCACGTGTCGCCGAGGTGCTGGCAATCTGCCTGGAGGAGGGCATGCGTACCCTGAAGCAGGACGGCATGGAAAAATGCCTCACGGGGGTCACGCACATCAAGGAAGTGCGCTCTGTCTGCATCAAGTGAGGCGGCTGCGGGCGGCGAGCGCATGAGCCGCGCCCTCGACAGCACCCAGGCTCTGGGCTTCTCGGCGCAGGGACGCACTGCGGCCGACGACCTTGTGCAGCGCCTGGAGCAGCTGCATGCGATCGGTGCGTCGCTTTCCGCTGAACGCGACATCCACCGGCTGCTCGAGGCCATTCTCACGGCCTCAAAGTCGATCACGCGCGCCGACGGCGGCACGCTCTACCGCCTCACCGAGGACGGCACGCTGCGCTTCGAGATCATGCGCACCAGCAGCCTGAAGCTCTATCTCGGCGGCACCACCGGCAATCCTATTCCGTTCTATCCCATCCACCTCAAGGGCAAGGACGGCGAGCCGAACCACAGCATGGTCGCGGCCTATGCGGCGCTCACCGGCCGGACGGTGAACATCGCCGACGCCTATACCGCCGACGGATTCGACTTCACCGGCACACGCAATTTCGACAGCAAGACCGGGTACCGCTCGAAGTCCTTCCTCACGGTACCGATGGCGAACCACGAACACGAAATCATCGGCGTGCTGCAACTGATCAACGCGCAGGATGCGAAAACGGGTGAGATCGTGCCGTTCTCGCCTGCCGACCAGCGGCTGGCCGAATCGCTTGCCTCGCAGGCGGCGATCGCACTCACCAATCGCATGCTCATCAACCAGCTCGAGCAGCTGTTCGAGTCCTTCATCGCGCTCATCAACACGGCGATTGACGAGAAGTCGCCTTATACCGGGGGACATTGCCAGCGCGTGCCGGCGCTCACCATGCTGCTGGCCGAGGCCGTCAATGAAACGGCGGAGGGGCCGCTGCGCGACTTCCAGATGACGGACAAGGACCGCTACGAGCTGAAGATCGCCGGGCTGCTGCACGATTGCGGCAAGGTGACCACGCCGGTGCACGTGGTCGACAAGGCGACGAAACTCGAGGGCATCTACGACCGCATTCACCTGCTCGACACGCGCTTCGAGATCCTGAAGCGCGACGCTGAGATCGCGATGCTGAAGGACGGCACGCCCGAGGGCCGCACGCGCTATCGCGAGCGGCTGCGCCAGATCGACGAGGACCGCATGTTCCTGCGCGCCGCCAATATCGGCGGCGAGCGCATGCGCGACGACGACGTGGAGCGCATCCGGCGCATCGCCGAATATCGCTGGACCGATGTCTCCGGGCACGAGGCGAAATTCCTTTCAGACGACGAAATGAAGAACCTCACGATCCGCTCGGGCACGCTCACCGCCGAAGAGCGGCAGATCATCAACCACCATATCGTCGCCACCAACAAGATGCTGGAAGCGCTGCCTTGGCCGCGCCACCTGAAGAACGTGCCGGAATATGCAGGCGGGCACCACGAGCGCATGGACGGCAAGGGCTATCCGAAGGGCCTGACGCGCGAGCAGATGTCGGTGCAGGCGCGGGTTATGGGCATCGCCGACATCTTCGAGGCCCTGACCGCCAAGGATCGGCCGTACAAGAAGGGCAAGACCTTGTCCGAATCGCTGGAGATCCTGGGCCAGTTCAGACTCAACGGCCACATCGACCCCGAACTGTTCGACGTGTTCGTGCGCAGGAAGGTGTACCGGCGCTACGCCGAGCTGTTCCTCGACAAGGAGCAGATCGACGACGTCGACGACGCCAAGGTCCCCGGCTACACCCCCTGAGCGAGGAATTCCTCGAGCGCTTGGAGCGCCTCTAGGTCCTCGAACAGCACGTGACGGGCGCTGCGCATGCGTTGCCGCACCGAGTCTCGGTAGGTGACATCGTCCGCCAGCCTGACCGCAAGGTCCACGTACCGTTGGTCGTCGGGCGCCACCAGTTCGGGCAGGCCCATGCGCCGCAGGATGCCGCTGGCGAGCCTGCCGCGCAGAAAGCGGCCTTCGATGGTAACCACGGGAAGGTCGCACTGGATCGCCTGCAGCGCCGTGTTGAAACCTGAGAAGCCGACCGTGTCGAGATAGGCGTGGGCCCGTCCCAGCAAGCCGTAGAACGTCGCCTTCTCCTGCCATGGAATGAAACTCGCGAACCGGTCGAAGTCCAGCCCGCGCGTGCTGAATTCCTGGCGCAGCCGGGCCTGGAACCGCTCGGCGAGCGGACCCACCCGGTAGCTGAAAAACAGCAAGTGGCACCGCCCCAGTCGGCGTGCGATCTCCGGGAATATCCAGTCGTGCTCGGGAGCGTACTTGAACGGCGACCCCGGAGAAATCAATAGCGGCACTTGGTCGTCGATCCCCCATGTCGCAAGGTCCACGGACGCGGGTTCGATCGACAACCGCTCGACGTAGCAGCCCAGATTGGGAAGCATCCGGAGCTTTTCGGTGTAGTGGTCCTGCGCCTGTGGCGGTTCCATCGCTTCGGCGGAGAGATAGTGGTCGATCGTCGGCAGGCCCGTTGTCTCAGGATGTCCCCAAGTCGCCGCCTGCACGGGTGCCAGCCGCAGGCTGGCGAGCTTGACGCTCATGGGATCCATGCCGATCTCCGGGTAGATCAGCACGTCGGGCTGCGCGTCGGCGATTACCTCCGCCCAGCGATCCAGGCCGATGTGTCCCTGCTCGAAGCGCGCGGCGAGCGACCGCGCGAGGCGAGTCTCCGCGTCCTCTTCGGGGTCCAGGCAGAACGCAAACAGCGAGAAGCGTGCCTTGTCCAGCTTCTGGAACCAGCCCCGCACAATGGCGTGCCATACGGAATGATGGCGAAAGTACTGCGACACCACGCCGACGCGCACCGGCCCCGGCGCCCGCGTACCGCGCGCGTGCAAGCCGCGCTGCGCCTGCCATTGCCCCATCAAGCGCGCGCAAAGCTGCCCGTAGGTCTTCAGCAAGCTGCGGTTGTTTTCTTCCTGATACGCCAGCCAGAACGGCTGCTGGATGCCGACCGCCCGGTAACCGCCCTGAATGGCGTTTGCGTCGAACCAGTGTTCGAGGCTTTCGAACTCGGTCGCGATCCGCTGCCGGATTTCGCCGAGGCGCTCATCCTTTGCGCGCAACGCCGGCACATGCCCCATGGCCAACGCCCACCTCGCCTCGGGCCATGCCGGATCGAGGGCGAGTGCCGCGCGAAAGCTCTCGAGCGCCTCGCCCTGCATTCCCTGGTCGCACAGCACGATGCCGAGGTTCAGCTGAGCGAGCGCCAGGCGCGGCTCGAGCGTCAGGGCCCTGCGAAAATGCGCCGTGGCCTTTTCCAGCTGCTCGACGCCGCCGTACACGTTTCCCAATCCGAGGTGCGCATTGGCGTAGTCGGGATTCAGCTCGAGCGCCTTCGAAAAGCAGTCGACGGCCTCCCGCCGCGAGCCGCGATCCGCGAGCACGTTGCCCTGGTTGCACCAGGCTTGTGCAAAGTCGGGCCGGCGGGTCGTGGCCGCCCGGTAGGCCTGCAGCGCGAGTTCGGGCTTGTCCAGTCTCACCCACGCGTTGCCAAGCTCGTAGAGCGCGTCGGCGTCGGCGGGGTCGAGGTCGGCGGCCCGGCGCAGCGCATCCGCCGCTTCGGACCAACGGCCTAGGCGGGCGAGGAGCGTGCCGTGGTTCTTCAGCGCGCCCGAAAACTCCGGCCGTTGCGCGATGGCCAGCCGCAATGTGTCTTCCGCCGCGGTGAGATCCCCCAGCTCTTCGAGGACCCTGGCGAGCACGACCCGTGCCTCGGCGAATTCCGCCTTGCTCTCCAGCGCGGCGCGCAACAAGTCGCGCGCGCGGCCCAGGTCGTGCGCCACAAACCTCAGCCTTCCGAGGTTGTAGTTCGCGTAGGCGTTTCCGGAATCGATTGCCAAGGCGGCCTCGAAGGCGCTTTCTGCCCAGACGCGTCGCCCAAGGCATCCAGTGCGATGCCCAGATTGAGGTGCGCGGACACGTGGCCGGGCGCGGATGCGATCGCCTGGCGGTAGTGCGCGCAGGCCTGCGCAAGCTGCCCGTGCCGTTCGCTTGCCCGGCCGCGCGCGACAAGCCGTTCCGCGCGGCCCGATGGCGTCAGCCGGCGCAGGAGGCTGCGGAACACGGAAGCCAGCAAAATGCCGTCACACAGTGCCCATTTTCGTCACCTCGGACGGCGGAAATCCCTGAATCTTGTGATGTTTTTGGCGTGGAATGGCCTGGCACGGTCGTTGCAGTAAGGTCCCCAGCGGCTCTGCCGCGTCGTAACCTAAAGGAGATTCGAATGAAACGCATGCAACAAGGCTTTACGCTGATCGAGCTGATGATCGTGGTCGCGATCATCGGCATCTTGGCGGCGGTCGCGCTCCCCGCTTACCAAGACTATACCGTGCGGGCGAAGATGTCCGAGGTGCTGCTGGCCATGAGCGCCTGCCGGACGTCGATCACCGAGGTTTACCAGACGGGCGGCACGCCTCCGGGCGGCGGCAACTGGGGCTGCGAGAGCGGCGTGGCGTCGAAATACGTTGCCGGCATCAACACCACCGACGACGGCGTGGTGACGGCGACGATTACCGGTATCAGCACGGACGTGAATACCAAGGTCGTCTCGCTGGCACCGCTGATCGCCAACGCGACCACCGTGGCGCTGGTCTCCGTCAACATGGGACAGGGCCTGTTCGGCTGGCGGTGCGGCAGCACCGTGGACGGCACGACCGTGAGCAGCAAGTACCTGCCCGGTTCCTGCCGCGGCACGTAATAAGCCGCAGCCTGCAGGAAGGAAAGCGCCCTTCGGGGCGCTTTTTTTGCCATCGCCCGACGTTCCGGGCTACCGGCCCTGGAGCGGCCGCGTTCTGGCAGTGAGAAAGTCCTCTAACGCGCGTATCGGCGCCACGTCCTCGAACAGGATGTGGCGCGCCGCGGCGATGCGCTCGCTCAGGCCTGCCCGGTACGCGGAGTCCCGGCACAGCCGTACCGCAAGCGCTGCATACTGGTCCGCGTCCTTGGCGACCAGCTCGTTCAGGCCGAGGCGCCGTAGTATGCCGCTCGCCAGGCGACCTCGTAGGAAGCGGCCCTCGAGCGCGACCACCGGCAGGCCGCACTGGATCGCCTGCAGCGCGGTGTTGAACCCGGAAAAGCCGATGGTATCCAGATAGGCATCGGCGCGCTGCATCAGGCCGAGGAACGCCGGCCGCGTAAGCCAGGGCAGCACTTGCACATGCCTGGCGGCGTCCAGGCCCCCGCGCTCGAACGCCGACGCGAGCCTTCGCTGCAGCTGCTCGGAAAGGTCGCGCGTCCAGTGCGTGAAGAACAGGAACCGGCATCGTCCGAGCTCACGCGCGATGCGCACGAAGATCTCGTCATGTTCCGGCGCGTACTTGAACGGAGTCCCCGGACACACGAGGAGCGGCGCGGAATGGTCGAGGCCGAACTCCGCCAGGCGCACGGCAGGGGGCGCGTCCTCAGTCTGGACGAAGCAGCCCAAGTGCGGCAGCGCGACCAGTTCTTCGGTGTAGTTCGACTGGGCACCCTCGGGTTCCAGGCCGTCTGCCGAGAGATAGCAATCGATCGTCGGCAGGCCGGTTGTTTCCGGGTGTCCCCAGGAAGCGACCTGCAACGGCGCGAGACGCAGGCTGGCCAGCTTCACGCTCATCGGATCCATGCCGATTTCCGGATAGATGAGCACGTCCGGCCGGGCGGCGACGATGCCGTCGGCCCATTGCGCCAGCGACGTCGGACCCTGCACAAATTGCGCGGCGCTTGCCCGCGCGAACCGGGTCTGTTCGTCCTCGGTGCCTCCGAGGCAGAACGCCGACAGCTCGAAGCGCTCGCGGTCGAGCTGTTGAAACCAGCCCTTGACGAGCGCGTTCCAGATCGAGTGCTGGCGAAAGTATTGGGACACGACACCGACCCGGATCCGCCCCGAGGTGCCCGCCGACGGCATCGCAGGCTGCCGCCCGCCCGGCCACGCCTGCATCAGTCGCGCGCACAGCCGGCCATAGCCGCGCAGCAGGTCCGCATTGCACTCGTCCTGATACGCGAGCCAGAAAGGCTGCCGCAAGCCCACAACGCGGAATCCGTGCTGGGTTCGCGCCTCGTCGAACCAGCGATCCAGCGCCGCAATCTCTGCGGCAAAGGCCGCCCTCGAGCTGCGCAGGTCCGCCGCCGATTCGCGCAGCACCGGGATGGCGGACACCGCGCGACACCAGCGCGCCTCGGCGTTCTCCGGATCGCGCGCCAGCGCAGCATCGAAGCACTTGAGCGCCTCCGCGGGCTGCCCGCGGCCCGCCAACGCGTTGCCGAGGTTGACATGCACGTGAACGAGGCCCGGTTCGAGTTCGAGTGCCCGGCGGTAGCAACGCGATGCGTCTTCCAGCATCTTTTCGGCAGCGTGCACGTTGCCCAATCCGGCGTGCGCTTCGGCAAGCGTCGGCCGCAACTCGGTGGCGCGCGCAAGGTGCAGGCTCGCCTCGGCGAGCAGCCTCAAATCGAAAAGCAGGTTGCCGAGGTGGCCGTGGATTTCCGCGGCGTCGGGACGGACGCGCAAGGCCTCGCGCAGGCATGCGGCCGCCTCCGGCAGAAGTCCGAGGTGGTGCAGCGCCGTGCCACGCCAATACTGCGCATCGGCGTCGCTGCCGTCCGCCGCAGTTGCCTTGCGGAGCGCCGCCTCCGCCTGCGCCCACCGGCCAAGCTTCGCAAGCAGCAGGCCGAGATTGCGCAGCGCCCCCGGGTAATCGGGGCGCAGGTGAAGGGCGGCCTCCAGGCAGCGCAGCGAAGCCTGCGCGTCGCCGAGCGCCTCATGGACGCTCGCCAGCACGACCTGCGCTTCCGCGAAGTCCGGCTTGCGCTGCAACGCTTCGACCAGCAGTGCACGGGCGCGCGGCGACTGGCCGCGCGTATAGGCGAGCCTGCCAAGGTTGAACAGCGCGTAGGGATTCCCGCGCTCGAGGCCCAATGCAGCTTCGTAGGCGCGTGCGGCGTCGTCCGTCCGGCCGAGCGCCTCTAGTCCAGCGCCGAGATTGAGCCGCGCGGCCACGTGATCGGCTGCCGCCTCGACGGCCGCCTGGTACGCGCCGCACGCGTCGTGAATTCGCCCCTGGCGTTCGAGCTCCGTGCCCTTGGCGACGAGGCGCTGCGAGGCGGCCAGGCCCTTGCCCGACCTCAGCCAGCCAAGCATTCCGATCTCCCCGACATCCCGCAGGCCCGGGACGGACCCCGCGGATTCCGACAGCCTTGGTCAGACGCCGACCAAGCGGGCGACTGCATTGGTGCATTTTACCGTGCACTCGACAGCGTCCGACGCGCTGTCCGCGATCAGCGGCCGCCACGGTATCCAGGCGGACAATTTGCAGGAACAAGCGCAACTTCCCCGGCGCCTGCCTTTTTTTGGCATCATCGGATGGCCATGCTGCGTTGGCTGCGCTCGAAGCTCGGTCCCTCGCCGGAAGGCGCGGAGCGGCTGATGCATGCCGCCGAGCAGGCCTATCAGGCAGGAGACATGCGACGCGCCGGGGAACTGTGCCAGCGGGCCGCCGTCGCCGACTCGCCGGTCTACGCCCGCGCTACGGCGCTGCTTGCGGGCATCGCCGCCGACGGTGGTCTCGTCGAAGAGGGCTTGCGCTGGGCAAGGCTTGCGCGCGAGGCTGATCCCGCCGCCGCGTCGCCCCCCTATGTGGCCGGCCGGCTCATGCAGGAGGCGGGGCGCCTGGGCGAGGCGGAAGCGAGCTATCGGGACGCCCTCGCGCTCGATCCCGGGCACGCCCGCGCGTACAACAACCTGGGCTGTGTCCTGCACATGCAGGGGCGGCTCGACGACGCCCTTGTAGCGTATCGCCGGGCACTCGACCTGGACCCGAGCCTGCCGCAGGCCAACCAGAACTACGCCTCCATCGTGCGCGACGCAGGGGCGCTGGAGCGCGCCGCGGAGCAGTACCGGCGCGCGACGCGCGCCAATCCAGGCGACGCCCTGGTCTTCAACGACCTGGGCAACACTCTGCGCGAGCTCGGCCGGCACCGCGAAGCGCTCGACGCGTTCGGGCAGGCCCTGGCCCTCGACCCCGGACTCGCGGCGGCCCACTTCAGCCGCTCGTTCGTGCTGCTCCTGCTCGGTGATTATGGCGCCGGCTGGCGGGAGTACGACTGGCGTTGGCGCCTGCCGGCCTTCAACGCGCCGGCGCGCAGGTTTACGCAGCCGATGTGGGACGGGCGACCCGCGCCCGGCGCCACGTTGCTGCTGCACGCGGAGCAGGGACTCGGGGATACCCTTCAGTTCGCGCGCTACGCGACGCTTGCCGCCGCGCGCTGCGGCGCCGTAGTGCTGGAATGCCAGCGCGAGCTGGTACCGCTCATGCAGGACATGGCCGGCGTCGACCGGGTCGTGCCCCGCGGCGAGCCGCTGCCGGCGTTTGACTTTCACGCGCCGCTGATGAGCCTGCCTCGGCTGTTCGGCACGACCCTCGAGAGCATTCCCTGGGACGGGCCCTACGTGAGGGCGAGCCCTGAGCGTGCGGCAAGCTGGGACCTGGCGGTGCATTTGGACGGTGCACGCCTGCGCGTAGGTCTGGTGTGGGCAGGGCGGCCGCAGCAGTGGGACGATCGGAAGCGCTCGCTGTCCCTCGAGCGGCTTGCGCCGCTGGCGGCGGTCGGCGGCGCGACCTTCTTCAGCCTGCAGGTCGGGGAAGCGGCGGCACAGGCGGCGACGCCGCCGCAAGGCATGCATCTGGTCGATCTCACATCACGCATCGCCGATTTCGCGGACACGGCGGCGCTCGTCTCGCGTCTCGACCTCGTGATCACGATCGACACCTCGGTCGCTCACCTGGCGGGCGCGATGGGCGTGCCGGTATGGGTGCTGGTCGCCCATGCACCCGACTGGCGCTACCACCTGGGGCGGGACGACCAGCCGTGGTACCCGAGCATGCGGCTCTTCCGCCAGGAGCGAGACGGCGACTGGTCGGGTGCGATCGCGAGTGTCGCCAAGGCGCTCGCGCACCGCGCCGTGCCAGGCTAGACGGCCGGGGTCAGCTGCAAGCCGGCGGCTTCTGCGGCTCGCCCGGCGCCTGCATCCGCCGCAGCTCGATCAGCGCGCCGCCGTAGCCGAGCGCCTGCGCCTGCCGGTAGCTCGCTTCGGCCTCCTCGATGCGGCCCAAGCACTCGAGTGCCAGGCCGAGGCGGTGGTGCATGATCGCACTCCCGGGATCGAGCGCGAGCGCGCGATTCAGGTCTTCCGCGGCACGCGCGAATTCGCGCATCTGCAGATGCACGGCGCCGCGCGCGTAGACGCACTGTACGGTCTTCGGATAGAGCCGCGCACAGCGCTCAGTGGCGGCGATCGCCTTTTCCGGCTGCCCGGCGTACAGATACTCTCGACCCAAGCCGTAGAGCGTTCGCGAGCCCCACGGCACGGGCCGATCGGGCAGCTTGGCCGCTGCGTCCTCCCACAGGCGCAAGGGATGAGAGAACGTGACGAGACGATCGTGCGCGGCATAGGCGAGCACCGAGCACGCCAACACACCGGCAGCGATCGCGCCCGGGCGGGGCAGTCTCGAAAGTGCTGCGACCGCCACGCAGACCATCCCAGGTCCCCAAACGTAGCTGCGGTACAGGACAAACGGTTCCTGGAAGCGCACGGCAGCGAATTCAACGAAGTACAGCAGCCACGCGTAGAGCAGGCCGAACCCCGCGAGCCCAATTGCGCCTCGGCGCAGGAGCAGCACCACGCCAAGCGCGCCGCATACCGCGAACCCGGCCGCTTTGGTCACGATCCAGGCAGGACTCCAGCCGGCCGCGAAATCCACGCGCAGATCGATGGACATCGCCGCAGGGTCGGGCCAGAGCCAGAGGGCGAGGTACTTGAAGAACAGTCCCGCCTGCGTCACCGCGCTGAGCGCGAGTGAATGCTGCAGGATGTCCTCGCCTGAGATCGAGCTCACCTGCGCCGCGATCGCGCCGACCCCCTCTTCGTAGACGCCGCCGATCACTCCCGCGCTGCGCAGCGTGACGAAAATCGCCGCCGGCGCGCAGGCCACGAGATAGATCGCCGCGTGCCGAAGCGCGAAGCGCCTGGTTGTCTCAGCCAGAATGACAGCCGGCACGATCGCGGCGGGCAGCAGTACCGCGTGCTCCTTGGAAAGGACGGCCAGCGAATACAGTAGCGCGGCGGAAATGGCATCGGCGTGGCCGCCGCGGCGCAGGCCGCGCAGGAACAGTACGGCCGAAAGCAGCCCGAACAGTGTCGCCATGACGATGCTGCGCTGGACCAGGTAAGCCGCGCCGTACACGGCCACCGGATGCAGGGCGAATGCGGCCGCGCCGATTCCCGCCCGCAGCGCCGTATCCGCATCGTTCGCCGGACGCAGCGCAGCGCGTTGCAGGTCGAATAGCAGCTTGTACAGGGCGAGCGCGCAGCCGATGTGCAGGATCAGGCTGACGATGCGATGCGCAACGATCCCGCCCCAGAGGACCTCGGTCATGGTGAGCGAGAAGTAGGCCGGCAGGCGCAGGTCGAGACCGAGCGGGTGGGTGGCATAGTAGGAGAACAACCGCCCGGAAAAGAAGATCTTGTCGTCAAACACCAGCGGATTGCCGAGGAACGGCACGTACAGCGCCGCGGCGAGCGCCGCGACAGTGAGGGCACCCGCGGCGCGCCAGAGCAAGGCGCGGCTCATTCGAAGCGCAGCGCTTCCACCGGGTTAAGGCGCGCCGCCTTGCGCGCGGGATAAAAGCCGAAGAACACGCCGATCACGAACGCGAAGGCCACCGAGAGCGCCACGGCTTCGCCAGACAGCAGCACCTTCCAGCCGGCGAGCTGCGCCACGGCGAGCGCACCGCCGACGCCGGCCAGCACGCCCACCAGGCCGCCGATCAGCGACAGCGTGACCGCTTCGACCAGAAACTGGCCGAGGATGTCGCGGGTGCGCGCGCCGAGCGCCATGCGCAGCCCGATCTCCCGCGTGCGCTCGGTGACCGACACCAGCATGATGTTCATGATGCCGATGCCGCCGACCACCAGCGACACCGAAGCCACCGCCGCGAGCAGCAGCGCGAGCACGCGGCTCGAGGCCTCCTGCGCGGCCATGAATTCGGCCAGGTTGCGCAGCGAAAAGTCGTCCTCGGCACCCGGCTGCAGCCGATGCCGCTGCCGCAGCAGCACGCGCACCTGCTCCTCGACGGTCTGGGTATCGTAGTCCTCGGCCACCTTGACCCAGATCGTGCTGACCGCGCGCTGCTTGGCGAGATTGGCGGTGCCCAGCACGCGGCTGCGCGCCGTGGCGATCGGCACCAGGATGATGTCGTCCTGGTCGGTGCCCATCATGCTCTGGCCCTTGGTCTCCAGCACCCCGATGACGGTAAAGGGGACGCGCTTGATGCGGACCACCTGGCCGAGCGGATCGGTGCTGCCGAACAGCTGCCGCACCACGGTCTGGCCGACGACGCAGACCTTGCCCGCGCCGGACATCTCCGCCGGCTCGAAGATGCGGCCCGATTCCAGGCTCCATTGCCGCACGTCCAGGTAATCCGGCGTGGTGCCGTAGATCTGCGTTGCCCAGTTGGTATTGCCCCAGATCACCTGCGCGCCGCCGCGCAGCGCCGGCGCCGCAAGCGCTTCATGGATTTCGCGGTTGATGGCGATGGCGTCGTCTTCCGACAGCGTGTAGTTGGAACCCACGCCGAGGCGCACGCCCCCTTGAGTACGCGCGCCCGAGAGGATGAGCAGCAGATTGGAGCCGAGCGAGCGGATCTGCTCCTCGACCCGCGCCTGCGCGCCCGCGCCCACGGCGATCATGACAATGACGGCCGCCACGCCGATGATGATGCCGAGCATGGTGAGGGCGCTGCGCAGCTTGTTTACCGCCAGCGCGCGCAGCGCCACGCGCAGGAGCGTGCCCATGTTCATGCGGCGACTACCGCTT
The DNA here is from genome assembly GCA_029863065.1 of Betaproteobacteria bacterium. GTDB lineage: Bacteria > Pseudomonadota > Gammaproteobacteria > Burkholderiales > SG8-39 > JAABQT01. The sequence goes on along the minus strand of JAOTWE010000041.1, from coordinate 3,647 downwards.
CGCCGGCGAGCAGGTGGCGCGCGTCCTGCGGGGCGTTGTTACGCTCGTCCGCCACCACCCGTCCATCGAGGAAGCGCAGCACCCGGCGCGCGAAGCGCGCCACGTCGGGCTCGTGCGTCACCACGATCACCGTCATGCCCTGGGTATTCAGCTCCTGGAACAGCGCCATGATCTCCAGGCTGGTGCGCGAATCGAGCGCGCCCGTCGGCTCGTCGGCGAGGATGAGCGCCGGGCGCGTGACCAGAGCACGCGCGATCGCCACGCGCTGCTGCTGGCCGCCGGAGAGCTGCTGCGGCAGGTGTCCGGCGCGCTCGCCGAGGCCCACGCGCGACAGCATCTCGTGGGCGCGGTCGCGGCGTTCCTTGGTCGGCACGCCGGCGTAGACGAGCGGCAGCTCGACGTTTTCCAGCGCGCTGGTGCGCGCCAGCAGATTGAAGCTTTGAAAGACGAAACCGATATGGCGATTGCGCGCGACGGCAAGCTCGTCCGCGGTCAGGGCCGACACCGCCTGCCCGGCCAGGAGGACCTCGCCCGAGGTGGGCCGGTCGAGGCAGCCGATGACGTTCATGAACGTGGACTTGCCCGAGCCAGAGGGGCCCATCACGGCCACGCTCTCGCCGCGATCCACGTTCAAGCTCACGCCGGCGAGCGCCCGGATGAGGTTGTCGCCGACCTGGTAGACCTTGACCAGGTCGCGCGTGTGGATCAGCGCCTCGGCCATCAGAACAGCCGCATGCGCGGCAGTCCCGAATCGCGCTTGTCGGCCGCCGCCAGCCCGATGATGACCTCGGTTCCTTCGACGAGCGGGCCGGCAACGACCTCGGTGCTCGTGCCATCGCTCAAGCCGAGCCGAATGTCGACCTGACGCGCCTCGCGGCCTGCCGGCACCCAGACGCGCCCGGTGGCGCTCGTCGTGCGCCCGCCGTAATCGCGCAGCAGCTGCTCATATGCGGCACGCTGCTCGGGCTTGAGAATCTCCGCTACGCGTGCGCGCAAGTCGGCGCGCAGGCGCTCAAGCCTGCGCCGGCGCTCTGCCTCGTCCGCGATCTCGCGCAGGGGCGCCGCCTTCTTGCGCAAGTCCTCGAAGATCTCCTCCAGACGCGCGCGCTGCGCCGCATCCGGTTGCACGGCGTCCAGCAGCCTCTGGCGGAACTGCTGCAGTGCCTGGCTGCCGGCGGGTTGCGGCGCCTCTGCCGCGGGCTTCTGGTCGGCGGCGCCGGCGGGCCGGAAGCGCAGAGCCGCATTGGGCACCTTGAGCGCGTTGTCTCGATGCTCGACCACGATGCGCACGTTGGCGGTCATTCCCGGCAGCAATGCGAGATCGGGATTGCGCGCCGAGATCACCACCGTGTAGCTGACGACGTTCTGCACGTTGACCGGCGACTTGCGGATCTGCACGATCTCGCCGGAGAAGCTGCGCCGGGGAAACGCGTCAACGGTGAAAGTGGCTGCCTGCCCGGGACGCAGGCGGCCGACATCCGCCTCGTCGATCGCGGCTTCCACCTGCATGTCGCGCAAGTCGCGCGCGATGGTGAACAGCACGGGCGCCTGCAGGCTGGCGGCGACCGTCTGACCCGCGTCCACGTTGCGCAGGATCACGGTGCCGTCCACGGGCGCGCGGATGATGGTGCGCTCCAGATCGACCTGGGCCTGCTTGAGCAAGGACTGGCGCTGCTTCACGGTGGCGAGCGCGCTTTTCACCTGCGCTTCGGCGACGCGGATCTGCGCCTCCACCGACTTGAGCTGTTCGCGCGTCGACGCCAGCATGCTCTGCGCTTTTTCGAGATCCGCGGGCGAGATGAAATTGCGCTCGACCAGGGATTTCTTGCGCTCGTAGTCGCGCTGCGCGTCGAGCAGCGTCACCTTGACGCGGCCGACTTCCGCCTGCTGCGCGGCGAGCCCGGAGCGCGCCACCGCCACCGCGCTCTGTGCTGCGTCGAGGTCGGCGCGCGCCTGGTTCACGCGCAGCTCGAAGGTGGCGGGGTCGATGCGCGCGATGATCTGGTCCTGCTTCACCGGCGAATTGAAGTCGGCGTAGATTTCCTTGACCTGGCCGGAGATCTGCGAGCCGACTTGCACCGTCGTGACGGCGTTCAGGGTGCCGCTTGCCACCACAACTGCGGTGAGCGGGCCGCGTTCGACGCGGGCGAGACGATACTGCGGGTCCTGGCCATCGCCGCCGGACTTGACCCACGCATAGCCGGCCGCCGCGGCGGCCAGCACGGCGAATGCGATCCCGGTCTTCAGCAGCCCGCTCTTCATGTTCTCAGGACAACGTCAACGCGCACCGCGGCGGCGCCAGACGCCGGAACGCCCGCCGCGCTTTTCTTCCAGGCGCAGGTCGGTCAGCACCATGCCGCGGTCCACGGCCTTGAGCATGTCGTAGATGGTAAGCAGCCCGATCGCGGCTGCGGTGAGCGCCTCCATCTCGACCCCCGTGGGGCCGCGGCACTCGACGGTGGCGGCAATCGCCACGGCGCTGCGCTTGGGATCGATCGTGAACTCGACCGCGGCGCGCGTGATGGCGATCGGATGCGCGAGCGGGATCAGCTCCGGCGTGCGTTTGGCGGCCTGAATGGCGGCGACGCGCGCCACGCCGAGGACATCGCCTTTCGTCGCCTGGCCCGCGGCGAGCAGGCGCAACGTCGGCAAGCGCATGGCAATGCGTCCCGAGGCCACTGCAACGCGATGCGTACGTGCCTTGGCGCCCACGTTCACCATGTGCGCGCGCCCGCCGCGATCGAAATGAGTCAGCCCGCGCTTGGGCTTTGGATTGACTGCCATGCCTGCACCGGAACTTGGAGGTGGCGACGGTATCATATCCTCATGCGCATCATGCCCCTCCTGCTCGCCGGGCTGATGGCAGTCGCCGGTGGCGCGGGTGCGCAGGCGCTGCCTGAGCTCGGCGACGCCTCCGCGACCAGCGTGCCGCCGCAGATGGAACGGCGCATCGGCGAAGATGTCATGCGCGAGATCCGCTTTCGCGACCCTGCCTATGTCGAGGACGCGGAAATCACCGATTATCTGCAGGGGCTCGGCCGGCAACTTGTGGCGCAGGTGCCCGGCGCGCGCCAGGACTTCGAGTTTTTTGCCATGCGCGATCCCGCCATCAATGCCTTCGCCCTGCCGGGCGGATTCGTCGGCGTGAATACCGGCCTGCTGACCCTGGCGGGGGACGAGTCGGAGCTGTCTTCGGTGCTCGCGCACGAGGTCGCGCACGTCGCCCAGCACCACATCGCGCGCCTCATCGGCGCCCAGCAGCAGATGCAGATCCCCAGCATGGTGGCGCTTGCCGCCGCCATCCTGCTCGGCGCTTCGCGCCCGGATCTGGCGGTGGGCGCCGCGGCGGCGGTGCAGGGCGGCGCCATCCAGCAGCAGCTCGGCTATACGCGCGATTTCGAGCGCGAAGCCGACCGCATCGGCATGCAGACACTGCAGGCGGCGGGATTCGATGTCCGCGCCATGCCCAGCTTCTTCGAAAAGCTGCAGCGCAACGGCCGCCTCGGGGACGACGGCACCATGCCGGGCTACTTGCGAACCCACCCGATGACCACGGAGCGCATTGCCGACGCCCAGGGGCGCGCGGCGAGCGCCCCCTACCGCCAGCACCTCGACAGCGTCGATTTCTACCTGGTGCGCGCCAAGCT
>JAOTWE010000269.1 GCA_029863065.1 Betaproteobacteria bacterium | reverse complement strand
GTGCCACTCGGCGAAGAAATCGATCGGCTGCGGGATGTCGGGGTTCCACACCGGCTTGGGCGTCTCGGCGTAGGACTGCGCGCGGCAGGAACGCAGGCCCGCCACCGCGCTGCCCTGGGTGCCGTCCACCTGCAGCGTCAGCAGGTCGTCGCGGCGCACGCGCACGGTCCACGAAGAGTTGAACTGCGCGATAACGCCGCCCGCGAGCTGGAACGTGGCATAGGCTGCGTCGTCGGCGGTGGCCTTGTACTTCTTCCCCCCCTCGTCCCAGCGCCACGGGATGTGCGTCGCGCCCAGGCACGAGAGCGCCTGCACCTCGCCGAACAGGTTGTCGAGCACGTAGCGCCAGTGGCACAGCATGTCGAGGATGATGCCGCCGCCATCCTCCTTGCGGTAGTTCCACGACGGCCGCTGCGCGGCGGGCTGGGAAGACTGCGGGTCGCCCTCGAACACCCAGTAGCCGAACTCGCCGCGCACGGAAAGGATGCGGCCGAAAAAGCCGCCGTCGCACAGCTTCTTCAGCTTCAGCAGCCCGGGGAGCCAGAGCTTGTCCTGTACCACGCCGTGCTTCACGCGCGCCTTCTTCGCCGCGCGGTACAGGCTCAGCGCTTCGGCGAGCGAGGTGGCGACCGGCTTCTCGCAGTAGACGTGCTTGCCGGCCCGGATCGCCTGCTTGAGCAGTGCGGGGCGCAATTGCGTAGAGGCGGCGTCGAAGAACACCGTGTCTTCGCTCGAGCCGAGCGCCGCGTCGAGGTCCGTGGTCCAGCGGGCGATGCCGTGCTGGCGCGCGAGCGCTTCGACCTTGGCTGCGTTGCGGCCGACGAGCAGCGGGTCGGGCATGAGGTGCGTGCCGTCCTTCAGCGCGACGCCGCCCTGCTTTCGGATCTCTAGGATGGAACGCATCAAATGCTGGTTCATGCCCATGCGCCCGGTGACGCCGTGCATGATGACGCCGATGCGCCGGGTGCTCACGCCGGCTCCTTGTGCAATTGCATTTCCTGCATCGAGTCCCAGTCCGGCAGCGCCCGGCTCGCATAACCGGGGCAATCGAGCGAGCCGATCGCCAGCATGCCGCCCTCGATGCGCACGCGCACCGCGCCGTGCGATTTCTCGTACAGGTCCGGGTGCGCGGCGAGGAACGCGTTCTGCTCGCCCGTCGGCAGCCCGGCCATGCCGTTTACGTAGTGATGGCCGTTTCTTTCGACATGCTTCAGGCCGAGGATCGACACCAGCGCCAGGTCCTGCTGCAGCGCGAGGCCGGGCTGGACGGTGAGGTCCTCGCCGGACATGAAGTAGCCGTCTCCCCAGGCAGCGCAGCGCGCGCAGTTGACGAGCGACTTGTACAGGCCCTTGCAGGTCTTCGAGGATACGCCGCGGTAGCCCAGGGCCCTGGCGCGCGGAAAGGCATCGAGCGCGTCGTCCGACTCGTCGATGATCACCGGCTTGTCGACGCCCGCGACCGGCGACGCGAACGCCTTCTGCCGCTTCACCGGCTGCTCGATGAAGAGCACGCTCTGCACGAGGCGCGCGAGGCGCACCTCGCCCTTGATGCGCGCCCACAGTTCGGCCACGCCCTGCATGTCCTCGTACTGCTCGTTGCCGTCGATGGATGCTTGGTACGGTCTGTCGATGCGCTCGAGCACCGCGGCGATCGCGGCGAGCCGCTCGACGTCGGCGCGCGCGTCGCCGGCGACCTTCAGCTTGAAATATCGGTGCCCGTAGCGCGCGATCACTTCCTCGAGCGTCTCCGGCAGGCCGTCGTTCACCCGCTGCGCCTGGTCGGCCGCAGTGATCGGGTCGAGCAGCCCCACGGTATGGCGCGCGGCGACCGCGGCGCGCGGCTTGAGCGTGCCGAGGAAGGCGCCAAGGTCCATGCCTTCGAAGCTGCCGGCGCCGACCAGATTGGTCTGCAGCGCGTGGTAGAAGGACACGCCGAGGGCGCGGCACAGCGCATCGAGCACCGCGCGATCGATGAGCGCCGGGCCGTAGTTCTGCACCAGGCCGCGGCCGGGCGACGAATGCGCCCAGGCCGTGCGCGCTTCGTGGGCGAGGTAGACCGCGCGCGCCGCGGCGAGCGAGCCGCGCAGCTGCTCGCAATTGTCCTCGTTGCTGAGCGCCGGGTCCTTGTCGAACCACTTCGGCGCGAGCAGCTCCGCCGCCGCCCCTTCGGCCTCGCGGCCGTCGTCCAGCCGGATGCGCGCGCGCGCGTAGGCCTGCGGCGCTTCGGTCAGCGTCACCACGCCGAAGCGAAACGGCATGCGCAGCGTCACGTCGCGTTCCTTCAGTTCGATTTCCGCGATGCGGAAGCGTGGCGCATTGAGTTTCATTGGCGTGGCGCGGCAGCCTGTAGCTTCTCACGCTGGCGGCCGGCAGCGTCGAAATTCGACGGCGCGAGCCAGCGCTCGTAGGCCGCGCGCAGGCGCGGCCAGTCGCGATCGAGCATGGCGAACCAGGCGGTGTCGCGGTTTGCGCCCTTCGACCACATGTGCTGGCGAAACACGCCCTCGAAGGCGAAGCCGAAGCGCCGCGCCGCCCGCTTCGAGGGCTCGTTCAGATCGTTGCACTTCCATTCGAAGCGCCGGTAGCCCAGCTCGTCGAAGACGTATTTCGCCGCGAGGTACAGTGCCTCGGTGGCGACGCGCGTGCGCGCGATGGCCGGCCCCCAGAGAATGTTGCCGATCTCGATCACGCCGTGCTCGGGCACGATGCGCATGAAGGTCTGGCGGCCGTCGGCGATTCCCGTCGCCTTGTCGACGACGACCTGGAATAGCGGATCCGCCGAGGCCGATTTCTGCTCGATCCAGGCGCGCAGGTCGTCGCGGTCCCTGGGCGGGACGTCGAACAGGTAGTCGAAGCTGGCCGCATCGGCGCTGGCCGCCATGAGCCCCTCGGTGTGCGCGAGCGACAGCGGCTCGAGGCGCGCGTAGCGGCCCTCGAGCACGACGCGCGCCGGCCGCGGGCAGGGCAGGCGCGGCGTCATTCCAGGGCTTCGAGAATCCCGCGCACGTAGCCGATGGCGCGCGCCGCGGCGCCCGGGCCATCGGGCACATAGTCGAAAGGCTCGACGGCGATGTCGCCGGCGTAGCCGTGGCGCCTGAGCGCGGCAAACAGCGGCGCGAAGCGCTGCTCGCCCTGCCCGGGACCGCGGCGGTTGCGGTCGTTCACCTGCACGTGCGCGATCATGCCGCTCGGCAGCCAGCGCTCGACGAGCGCCGCGAGCGGCGCCGATTCCATGCGCCCCGCGGCGCTGCAATCGAGCATGCTGCGCACGGCGCGGCTGCCGATCGCCTCCACCATCAGCGCCGCCTCCTTCAGGGTATTGATGAGCGGCGTCTGCTCGGCGGCCAAAGGCTCGATGCAATACACGACGCCGGCCTTCTCCGCGCGCTCGGCGACCGCTGCAAAGCAGTCCTGCGCGCGCCCGAGGGCGGCCGCCCGGGTTTCACCCGGTTCGATGCGCCGCTGGTGCGGCGAGCCGTGCACCAGGTAGCGGCCGCCGAGCTCGGCGCACTGCTCGACCAGCGTGAACATGACGTCGAGCGTCTTCCTGCGCACCGCGTCGTCGCGCGTCGAAATGGACAGCCCGGCGGGCTTGATCAGCAGCCAGTGCAGCCCGGTGATGGCGATGCCCGCGTCCTCGGCGGCGGCGCGCGCCGCGGCGAGCTGCGCCGAGCCCAGGCGCTGCGGCTCCTCCGAGAGCGTGTAGGGCGCGATCTCCAGCCCGTCGTAGCCGAGCTTCGCCGCGTACACGCATTGCTGCGGGAACGGCATCGGCGCGATCACCTCGTTGCAAAGCGCGATGCGCATGTCGCTACCGTCTCAAATGGCCGAGCCGCTGCTCGGCCCCGTGGCACGGGTTATACGGGATCATGGCTCAGTGTAG
>JAOTWE010000268.1 GCA_029863065.1 Betaproteobacteria bacterium | reverse complement strand
CGGCTCATCGTCGCACGCGTCCTGCTGCTCGCGATCGGAGCAGCGGGCTCGGCAGTGGCGAGTTTGCGACTGACCGGAATTCTCGGTGCGGTCGCCTGGGCGTTCGACTTCGCCATGTCGGGTCTGTTCTTCCCGCTGGTGCTGGGCGTATGGTGGAAGCGGGCGAACACGGCCGGCGCGATCGCGGGCATGGCGGTCGGGCTGGGCGTAGGGACTTGGTACCTGTACATGGTCAAGTGGGGCGGCATGACGCCCTGGTACGGGATCGATGACCTGCGCTTCGGCATCATCGGTGCCGGTGCCAGCCTGATCGCGATGGTGGCGGTGACGCTGCTGACCAAGGAGCCGGACGCGGAGACGCAGGCTATGGTCGACGAAGTCCGAATTCCGAAAGGCGCATCGGTATTGGCTGCCACGCACTAAGCGCAGCGCTTCAAGAGGGGCCGGGGCGTCGAATTCGCCCCGGCTTTTTTTTGCCACTGCGATTCGAGTATTCTTTGCCGCCTGAGGAAGGCACATGAGCACGCCGTTTCCGCTTTGGGTCATCGTCATCGATTACGTGCTCGGCGTCATCATGTGGACGCTGATCGGGCGCGCGGCGATGGGATTGTTCCAGCCGGAAGACAGCAACTTTTTCTTCATGAAGGTGTTCGTACGCACGACCAATCCGCTGCTGAAGCTGTTTGCACCGATCACCCCGGGGTTCCTCATCCAGCCGATGGTGCCCCTGTACGTGGCGTGGTTCTTCTTCATGGTGCGCTTCTATCTCATGCCGTGGCTGCTCGGCTACTCGGTCATGGGCATGCTCTCGTTTCCGCTGGAGGGCGAGATCGCCGCGGGCATCGGGCAGCTGTTCGGACCGCTGCTGCGGTAGCGATCGGCCCGCCGGACGGTAGAATAGGCGCTCGTGGAGAGATGGCCGAGCGGCTGAAGGCGCACGCTTGGAAAGCGTGTATACGTTAATAGCGTATCGTGGGTTCGAATCCCACTCTCTCCGCCAGCAACAGAACAAGGGCGGGCCGCCCCGCATTGCAGTCCGGTGAACCTGGTCAGGTCCGGAAGGAAGCAGCCACAGCCGGATCCTGCAAGTGCCGGGGGTTCGGCTCGCCACCCATGCCGATCGAAGGGGGACCGCGGTCCCCCTTCGACCCCCTGATAAAATCGAGCGCATGTCCTATCAGGTGCTCGCACGCAAGTGGCGACCGCGGAATTTCGCGGCGCTGGTAGGGCAGGAGCACGTCGTGCGCGCGCTGCGCCATGCCCTGGAACAGAAGCGGCTGCACCATGCCTATCTGTTCACGGGCACCCGCGGCGTGGGCAAGACGACGCTGGCCCGCATCCTGGCCAAGTGCCTCAACTGCGAAACGGGCATCACCGCCGAGCCTTGCGGGCGCTGCAGCGCCTGCATGGAAATCGACGAAGGACGATTCATAGACCTTCTGGAAGTCGATGCGGCAACCAACACCCGCGTGGACGAAATGCGGCAGCTGCTTGACACGGCGCAGTACGCGCCGACGCGCGGCCGCTTCAAGGTGTACGTGATCGACGAAGTGCACATGCTCTCGAACTCGGCGTTCAACGCCATGCTGAAAACGCTCGAGGAGCCGCCGGAGCACCTGAAATTCGTCCTCGCCACCACCGACCCGCAGAAGATCCCGGTGACCGTGCTGTCGCGATGCCTGCAGTTCAATCTGAAGCAGATGCCGCCGGCCGCCATCGTCGAGCACCTCGGCAAACTGCTCGAGGCAGAAAGCATCGCCTTCGAGCCGGGAGCCTTGCACTTGATCGGTCGCGCCGCGGCCGGCAGCATGCGCGACGCCCTGTCGCTGCTCGACCAGGCGATCGCCCACGGCGGCGGCAGCGTCGCCACCGAAGGCGTGCGCGACATGCTCGGGGCGGTGGATGACACGTACTTGTTGCGCGTTCTGGGCGCTGTGGCGGCCGGTAAGGGCGTCGAGATCATGGCTATTGCGGACGAAATGCAGGCCCGCAGCCTTTCCTTCGATTCGGCGCTGCAAAGCCTGGCCGGCCTGCTGCTCAAGCTGGCGGTCGTGCACGCGGCGCCGGACGCGGCGGAAGCAAGTTTGCCGGAGCGCGACGCCCTGGCTGCGCTCGCAGCGCAAATGGACGCCGAAATGGTACAGCTGTGTTACCAGATCGCGCTCCAGGGGCGCGAGGACCTGGCGCTCGCGCCCGACGAGCATGCAGGGTTCATCATGACGCTGCTGCGCATGCTCGCGTTTCGACCGGAGCAGTCATCCACAGCCGTGCCGGGGGGCTCTGCAAGTGCTTCGTTGCCGCAAGACACTGTCAAAGGCAACAGTACCGCGCCGCGACGGGAATTCAATGGCGACTGGCCGTCGCTCATTCGGCAACTTGCCGTGGGCGGGGCCGCCGGGCAGCTGGCGCGCAATTCGGCGCTGGTGCGTCACGCCGCGGGCAGGATCGAACTGGCGGTGCCGAAGTCCATGGCGCACCTCGCGGACCGCAGCTACCAGGAAAAGCTCAAAGGCGTGCTGGAACAGCATTTCGGCGGAACCCTGGTGCTCAAGGTGGTCGCGGGGGAGGTGGCGGGAGCGACTGCTGCGGTACTTGAAGCGGGCGAACGCGAGGCGCGACGTGCCGAAGCGGCGCGCGCAGTGCAGGGCGATCGCTTTGTGCAGGACCTGGTCGACATATTCGACGCCAAGGTCGTCGGGTCCAGCATCAAGGCCAACGGCAACCAGAGTTAGCGCGGGAGACGACGATGCGCGGAAACATCGGCCAGCTGATGAAGCAGGCGCAGATGATGCAGGAGAACATGCGCCGCATGCAGGAACAGCTGGCCTCCATGGAGGTCGAGGGGCGGGCGGCCGCGGGCAAGGTGAAGGTCGTGATGACCTGCAAGCACGAGGTGCGACGCGTCATCATCGACCCGGGCGTGGCAGGCGAGGACCGCGAGATGTTGGAAGACCTCGTGGCGGCGGCCTTCAACGACGCCGCGCGGCAAGTCGAGGCCACGGTGGCCGAGAAGATGGGCGGCGTGAGCGCCGGTCTGGGCCTGCCCGCCGGCTTCAAACTGCCGTTCTGAGGCCGTGAGCCGGGACGAGGTTCCCAGCGCGAAGGGCCTGGAGCGGCTGGTGGAGGCTTTGCGCGTGCTTCCAGGCGTCGGCCCGCGATCCGCTCAGCGCATGGCCTATCACTTGCTGCAGCGCGACCGGCCCGGTGCGGAACAATTGGCGCGCGCCCTGACCGAAGCGCTGACCCGCGTGCGTCACTGCGCGATGTGCAACAACTACACCGAGGACGAGATCTGCGCGCTGTGCCGTTCGCCGCGGCGCGATCGCAGCCTGCTGTGCGTCGTCGAAACGCCGGCCGATCTCGGCATGGTGGAGCAGACTGCCGCCTATTCCGGCATGTACTTCGTCCTCATGGGGCGCCTGTCGCCGCTCGACGGCGTCGGGCCGCGCGACATCGGCCTGGAAAAGCTGCTGGCGCGCGCGACCGCCGGGGAGGTCGCGGAAGTCGTCCTGGCGACCAATTTCACCAACGAGGGCGAGGCGACCGCCCACTACGTCGCGGAGATGCTCCGCGGCAGGAGCGTGAGGGTCAGCCGCATTGCTCGCGGGGTGCCTTTGGGGGGCGAACTCGAGTATGTCGACGCCGGCACGCTCTCCCAGGCGCTGCTGGACCGGCGCGGGATGTGACGGCTGCGGCCGCCGCGACCGGCCGGGAGCGGGTTTAATTGACACTCATTCCACGGGGTGGCTATAATCTCGCCTCTTCGGACGCGGGGTGGAGCAGTCTGGCAGCTCGTCGGGCTCATAACCCGAAGGTCAGAGGTTCAAATCCTCTCCCCGCAACCAACGCTCTTTAACAATTCGCAGCCGATAAGTGTGGGCGCT
>JAOTWE010000267.1 GCA_029863065.1 Betaproteobacteria bacterium | reverse complement strand
GTCTTGGGCGCCTTGCCGGGGTAGAGTTCGAGGCGGATGGTGCCCACGCTGGTCTTGAGATCGACCATTGGATCGGCGGCGAGCGCGCCGGGCGCAGCCGCCGCGGCGGAGAGCATCACCAGAGGTTTCCACAGGTACGACAGCCGGAAGTTCACGCCGATCCCTCGTAAAGGATGCGCCAGCGGCCGTTCTCCTTCTTCCAGTACTGCAGCTTGCGCATGGTGTTGGAAAGATTGCTCGAACGATAGCCCTGCTCGAAAGTCACCGCCACGAAATCGGCCTCGCGCGGATAGCGCAGCATCGACACCTTCGCCAGGGAGACGCGGATCCAGCTCTTGGCGGCATTGACGCCGCGCTTGTGCCTGGACCAGGCGCCGAGATTCTGGCTTGCGGAACGGAAATCGGCCGCGTAATGCGCCAGGTAGCGGTCGGTGTCGCGGCTTTCCCAGTCGGCGCGCCAGCGCTCGAGCTCGCCCGCCAGCGCGCCGCGCTCCGCCTCCAGCGTGTCCGCATCCGCCCACTCGATTTCGTCGGTGATGATCACTGGCGTCATGCCGACCTGGAGCAGGCTGCCCACGGAAAGCAGGTCGGGATTGGCGAGCACGATGCAGCCGTCGCTGGCGCGCGGCGGCCGGCTGTAGGTGTCCGGCGGCGTGCCGTGCACCCAGATGCCGAAGCCGTTGCGTCCGCGCTGCCGATCCCACTCGTTGGGGTAATTGATGGGATAGGCGCCGGCGCCGTAGAAATCCGAGAGCTTCTGGCGCGGCAGGTTGGCCGTCACATGGTAGACGCCAATCGGGGTTTTCTGGTCGCCTTCGCGCGCCTTGTCGACGCCCCGCTTGCCCAGGGATACGTAATAGTCGGCCAGGTAATGCGGGCGGCCGTCGATATTCTCGAAGACGTAGAGCCGCGAGCGCCGCGAATCGACCACCAGGGCATGCTTCTGTCCTGGGTGCAGCTGCAGAATGGCACGCGGCAGGCGTTCCGAACCGGGCCGCTCGCGCAGGGCGCGCAACCGCACCAGTGCCTCGGCGCGCAGGTCCTCCACCTTCTCCCGCGGCACGGTCTTCACCACGTTGCCGAAGATCTGCAGGGGGCGGCCGCGCGCCAGCAGCAGGTCGCCGCGGATCAGGTGCGCGAGGCGGAAAGTCGGATGCTCGGCAACGAGCTTCTCAACCCGCTGCAGGGCGAGGTCGAGGTGGTTGGCTTCGATCGCCTCGACCACACCCGACAACGCGGGCTCGGGAGAAGAGGCGAGGCAGGCCAGCGGCAGGACAAGCGCCGCCGCCGCAATCCGCAGGAACGCGGCGGCGCGCCTCAATTCGACACCTGCTCCTGCAGGATGCGCCAGCGGCCGTCGCCGGACCTGCCCATCAGCAGCGTCTTCTTGGCGCTGCCGCTGTACACGTCGGACCGGTAGTCTTGGCGGAACGTGACGCCGACCCTGCCGCCGCCCTTGTCGACGACCCGGGTGAACTCGATCTCCACGGAGATGGACTTGGGCGCGGTCAGGCGCTCGCGTCGCAGCTTCTCCCATTCGCTTCTTGGCTCGCCCTTCGGTGTGCGAAAGTCCTTCGCGTAAGCGGCGAGATACGCGTCCACGTCCTTGCGCGACCAGGCGTCAGCCCAGGCCCTCACGGCTTCGAGCACGTCCGGGGGCTCCGCAGCCGGCTCCGCCGCGGGATTCGCCGCGGGCTTCGCCGCAGGGGGTTGCGGTGCCGGGGCGCTGGGCGGAACGGCGGCGGCTACCACGGTCGGCGGCGTTTCGCGGGGCGAGGCGCCGACCAGCTCGCGCACCAGCGCGAGCTTGTTCTGCGCACCGGAGTTGGAGGAGTCGAGCTTCAGTGCCTTGTCGTACGCCTGGCTCGCCAGCTTGGCGTACACGTCGCCGAGGTTCTCGTAAGCCGTCGCGTAGCTCGGGTGCGTGCGGATGGACTGCTCGAGCGCCGAGCGCGCCTTGTCGTACTGGCCCTGCGACGCGTAGACCACGGCGAGATTGTTGTAGGGCTCGGGCAGCTCCGGGTAGTCCTCGGTCAGCTTCCGGAACATCTCGATCGCGGCGCGCGCGTTGCCCTGGTCGGCGAAGATGAGACCTTTCAGGAAGCGCGCCTGCGGATCCGCGGGCTTTCTCGCGAGCAGCTTGTTGACGCGCTCGAGAGCCTGCTGATGCTGGCCCGCACCCAGCAGCTTGCTCGCTTCGGCGAGTTCGTCCGCGCCCGCGGTGCCGGCCGCAAACAAGAACGCGACGGCAACAGCAACCAGGCTCAGGCGGTGCGCGAGGTAGACAGGCATTGTGTTATAGTTTTCAAGGATCTACGGAAACTTGCTGATTCTAGACTAAGCCCCGCGGGACCACAACCGAGCCCGCGGCCAGGCCACGCACAGCCCCTCGATGCTCAGAATCTTCAATTCGCTGGCGCGGCAAAAGCAGGACTTCGCGCCGATCCGCCCGGGCGAAGTGCGCATGTACGTCTGCGGCATGACCGTGTACGACTTCTGCCACCTCGGGCATGCCCGCGTCATGGTGGTTTTCGACGTCGTGCGCCGGTGGCTGCGCGCAAGCGGCCTGCGCGTCAAGTACGTGCGCAACATCACCGACATCGACGACAAGATCATTCGACGCGCGGCCGAGAGCGGGGAGCGCGTCGCTGCCCTGACGGCGCGCTTCATCCGCGCCATGGAAGAGGACCTCGCCGCGCTCGGCGTGCAACCGCCCGACCACGAGCCGCGCGCCACGCAGTATGTGCCGCAGATGCTCGAGCTGATCGGGCGTCTCGAGGCGCGGCGACTCGCGTATCAGTCGCCCTCGGGTGACGTCAATTTCGCCGTGCGACGCTTCCCCGGCTACGGCAAGCTCTCGGGCAAGAGCCTCGACGAATTGCGCGCCGGCGAGCGCGTCGAGATCGACCGCGCGAAGGACGACCCGCTCGACTTCGTGCTGTGGAAGCGCTCCAAGCCCGGCGAGCCCACCTGGGAGTCGCGTTGGGGCGCGGGCCGGCCCGGCTGGCACATCGAATGCTCGGCGATGAGCTGCGCGCTGCTCGGCGAGCATTTCGACATTCACGGCGGCGGTCAGGACCTGCAGTTTCCGCACCACGAGAACGAGATCGCGCAGTCCGAGGGCGCGAGCGGCCGGCCGTTCGTCAACTACTGGATGCACAACGGCTTCGTGCGCGTGGACGAGGAGAAGATGTCCAAGTCGCTGGGCAACTTCTTCCTCATCCGCGACGTGCTGCGACGCTACGACGCCGAGGTGGTGCGGTTCTTCATCCTGCGCGCGCACTACCGCAGCCCGCTGAACTACTCCGATGCCCACCTCGACGACGCCAGGCAGTCGCTGACGCGCTTGTACACCGCGCTGAAAGGCGCGGCGAGGGCAACGGCCGGCATCGACTGGGAGGAGCCGCGCGCGCAGCGCTTCAGGGCGGCCATGGACGACGATTTCGGCACGCCCGAGGCGGTCGCGGTGCTGTTCGAGCTCGCCAATGACGTCAATCGTGGACACGCGCAATTCTCGGGCCTGCTGCGCGCCCTGGGCGGCATACTCGGCATCCTGCAGCGCGACGCCGCGGACTTCCTGCGTGCGGGGCCGGCAGGCGGACTCGGGGACGCCGAGATTGCCGCGCGCATCGAAGCGCGGCTCGCCGCGCGCAAAGCGAAGAACTACGCCGAAGCCGATCGCATCCGCAGGGAGCTGGAACAGACCGGCGTCGTCCTCGAGGACAGCGCCCAGGGGACGACCTGGCGTCGCGCCTAGCGCGCCACGCTCAGTGCAGCAGCTTGCCGTCGCGCGTCAGCGCCATCAGGTAGTTGCGCGTGCTGGCCTGGCGGTTGCTGCGCGAGAAGCCCACCGTGTAGCCGCCGGCATCGTAATAGGACATCGCGTCGAGCGCCTG
>JAOTWE010000040.1 GCA_029863065.1 Betaproteobacteria bacterium | reverse complement strand
GGCGAGATGGTGCCCACCGCGGTCGCCGGCGAGCACCCGCTCACCCTGTACCTGGACAAAAAGGAACTGGTCACGCTGATGACGCTCGGCCACGCGCCCGAGGCGCTCGCCATCGGTTACCTGCGCAACCAGCGCCTGGTGGGCGCGCTCAAGGACGTGGTCGCGGTGCAGGTGGACTGGGAGACCGAATCCTGCGCCATCACCACGCGCAAGGGCGTCAAGGACCTGCAGAAGAAAATGGGCAAGCGCACCGTCACCACGGGCTGCGGCCAGGGCACGATGTTCGGCAACCTGATGGCGGAAATCGACCAGGTCAGGCTGCGCGCCGACGTCACGCTCGGCGACGAGCAGCTGTTCGCCCTGGTCGACAAGGTGCGCAAATACGAAACCATATACAAGCAGGCCGGCGCCGTGCACGGCTGCGCCCTGGCCACGCGCGAGGGGGAGATCCTGATGTTCGTCGAGGATGTCGGCCGGCACAACGCCGTGGATGCCATCGCGGGCTTCATGTGGCTGCAAGGCATCGACGGCTCGGACAAGGTCTTCTACACGACCGGGCGCCTCACCTCCGAGATGGTGATCAAGTGTGCGCAGATGGCGATCCCGTTCCTCGTCTCGCGCTCGGGGCTCACGCAGATGGGTTACGAGATCGCGCGCAAGACCGGCATCACCATGCTCGGCCGCGCCAGCGGCCGGCACTACCTTGCCTTCACCGGCCGCGAGCGGCTGCTGCGCAAAGCGCCCCAGCCCACGGCCTACGCATGACACTGGTGTACGGTGGGCAATTGGCCCACCCTACGATAGGAGGAGACCGCAGATGATCGAACTCTACTTCGCTTCCGGTGCCTGCTCCTTCGTGCCGCACGTGGGCCTGGAGGCCGTGAAGGCGGCGACCGGCGAGGACTTCAAGGCGAACCTCGTCAAGCTGCACAAGGGGGAAAACAAGACGCCGGAATACCTGGCAATGAACCCCAACGGCCAGGTGCCGGTGCTGGTGGCGGACGGCAAGCCGCTCAATCAGATCGTCGCCGTCTGCGACTACATCGATCGGCGCTTCCCGAAGGCGGGACTGCTGCCTGCCGAACCCTGGGCGCGCGCGCAGGCGCTGTCGCAGCTCGCCTGGATGAACAACACCGTCCACCCGACCTTCACGCGCTGGTTCCGCACCGGCTACTTCGCCGAGAGCGAGGCGGCGCAGGCCGAGGTGAAGCGCCTCGCCGCCGCGCAGCTCCGCAAGCACCTCGAGCGCATCCAGGAGTGGAGCAAGGCGGCCGGCCCCTACTGGTTCGGCGACAAGGTCTCCTTCCACGACGCCTATGCCTTCACGCTGCTGCGCTGGGGAGGCTACGCCGGGATCGACCCGGATTCGCTGCCCGCATTGCGGACCTACATCGAGCGCGCAGTACAGGCGGCACCCGTAGCTGCGGCGCTTGCGCGCGAGCGCATCGCACTCGATACCTACAAGCAGGCGGCCTAAGCGGCCGCGGCCGGCTGCGCCGCGCGCTGGCGGCTCGCCGCGAGCGCATCGCGCGACGGGAAGAAGGCGCTCGCCGCGAGCATGCCCGCCGCCAGTGCGGCCAGCACCAGGAACACGTTGCGGAAGCCGCCTTCGGTGCGGTGCAGGACGGCGATCAACGGCACGGCGACCGCCGCCACCCCCAGCGACACCACGTAGCGCACCGCGAGTACGCGCGCGCGGAATTCGTCGGCGCAGTAGCGGCCGACGATGGCGTCGTTCAGCGGGATCTGGCCAAACACCGCGAGCATCATCAGCACCGCCGCGCCGAGCATGGCCCAGCCCTGCAGGTTGGCGGCGAGCGCGAGCAGCGGGATCTGCGCCAGCGCCACGCCCATCATCAGGCGCTTCAGCTCGAAGCGGTCGATGAGCGCGCCCATCGCCACCTGGGCGAAGGCGGCGACCGTGTAGACCACGGCCACCAGCGCGCCGATACCGAAATTGGTTTGCGTCAATGCCCGCAGGCGCTCGTCGAAGACTTTGGGCATGGACACCGTGGTGGAATTGAAGATGATGCCGCCGCAGGCGGTGGCCACGAGAAGCACCGTGAAAATGCGCGCCATGGTGCGCCCGTCGATGTGCAGGCCGATGCCCTTCGCGCTTCTCGCCACGCGTCCCGGATCCTTCACGAGCAGGAGGAACGCCGTGCCCGCGGCGATGCAGGCCAGGCCGGGAATGAAGAACGCCGCGCGCCAGCCGGCGAAATCAACCAGCGCGCCCGTCACGAGCGCCGCGGTCGCAAGGCCCAGGTTGCCCCACAGGCCATTCCATCCCAACACCCTGCCCATCTTCTGCGACGAAGAGACCAGCATGGCAATGCCCACCGGGTGGTAGATGGCGGCGAAGGCGCCGGTCAGCGTGAGCCCCACGGCGATGTGCCACGGCTCGCGCGCGAACCCCGTGAGAAAGAGCGAACAGCCGATGCCGAAAAAGAAGATCGCCAGCGTGCGGTAGCGGCTCCAGTGGTCGGCGAGCCAGCCCGCGGGGATGGCAAAGGCGCCGAAGGCGATGAAGCCGCCGAGCGCCATTGGCAGCAGCGCCGAGTACGACACGCCCCATTCGCGGCCGAGCGCCACCACTGCGGTGGGGAAAACGAGCATCGACAGGTGATCGAGCAGGTGGCCCAGGTTGAGAAACGGGACCAGCCATCGGTTCTGGGTCATGGGGCAAGCTTAACTCGTAAAATCCGCCGCATGGATGGCGTTTCAGGAATCGTGCTCGCGGGCGGCCAGGGCCGGCGCATGGGCGGCGTCGACAAGGGCCTGCAACCCCTGCACGGCAGGCCGATGACGGCGTGGGTGCTCGAGCGCCTGGCACCGCAGGTGGACGAAATCATCATCAATGCCAACCAGAACCTCGAGGCCTACGCGCGCTTCGGCCACCGCGTGGTGCCCGATGCCGTCCGCGGCTTTGCCGGGCCGCTGGCCGGGCTGCACGCCGGGCTGTCCGCCGCCCAGCATCCTCTCGCCGTCACCGTTCCCTGCGATTCCCCGTTCCTGCCGCCGGACCTCGTGGCGCGGCTGCGCGGCGCGCTGCAGGCCAACGACCTCGCGGTGGCGAAGACGGGCGATCAGCCGCATCCGGTCTTTTCGCTAGTGCGGCGCGCGGTGCGCGCGCACCTGGAGGCGTTCCTGTCTGCCGGCGGGCGCAAGATCGACGCCTGGTACGCGACGCTGAAAGTGGTCGAGGTGGCATTCGACGACGAGGCGGAGGCGTTCCGCAACATCAACACGCGTGAAGAACTGAAGGACGCATGAGCCGCATCGTCGAGATCGTCAACGCCATCGAGGGCTACGACCCGGACGCGCTGCACGTCGAGAAGGCGCGCGCCGCGATCCGCGCCTGCCTTGCGCCGGTGCGCGAGATCGAGCGTGTGCCGGTGCGAGAAGCGCTCGGGCGCGTGCTCGCCGAAAACATCGTGCCCGGGATCGACGTGCCGGGGCACGACAACACCGCCATGGACGGCTACGCCGTGCGCTTCGCCGACCTCGGCGCGGGCGCGACCGTCCTCGAGGAGATCGGTGCCGCGCTCGCCGGCAAGGCCTTCGGCGGCAGCCTCGGGCCTGGACAGTGTGTACGCGTCACCACCGGCGCCGTGATGCCTGCAGGCGCCGACACGGTGGTGGTGCAGGAAGTGGTGAAAATGCAAGGCACCCGCGTGACGATTCCGCCCGGCCAGAAGGCCCGGCAGAACGTGCGCTATGCCGGCGAGGATCTCAAGAAGGGCGAGGCAGTGCTGCGCGCCGGCCGGTGGCTGCGCCCTGCGGAGCTCGGCCTCATCGCCTCGCTCGGCATTGGCGAGGTGCAGGTGCGGCGGCGCGTGCGCGTCGCATTCTTTTCCACCGGCGACGAGCTCGCCTCGATCGGCAGCACGCTCAAGCAAGGCGAGGTCTACGACTCCAACCGCTACACGCTGCACGGCATGCTCGCGCGCCTCGGCGTGGAAGCACGCGACCTCGGTGTAGTGCGCGACGAACCGGCCGCTCTCGAGGCGGCGTTCCGCGACGCGGCGACGGGCGCCGATGCCATCGTCACCACGGGCGGCGTGTCGGTGGGCGAGGCCGATTTCGTCAAGTCGATGATGGCAAAGCTGGGGGAAGCGCTGTTCTGGCGCATCGCCATGCGCCCCGGGCGGCCGATGGCATTCGGCAGGATCGGCGACGCGTTCCTCTTTGGCTTGCCCGGAAACCCGGTCGCGGTGATGGTGACGTTTTACCAGTTCGTGCGCGAGGCGCTGCTAGTGCTCGGCGGGCGTACGGGAGATTGCGCGCCGCTGCTGCTCGACGCGACGGCTGCGGAGGCGTTACGCAAGGTGCCCGGGCGCACCGAGTACCTGCGCGGCGTGCTGTTCCGCGACGGCGGCGTGCTCAAAGTGAAAACGACGGGGCAGCAGGGCTCGGGCGTGCTGCGCTCGATGTCGGAGGCCAACTGCTTCATCGCGCTCGAGCACGCGCGCGGCAAAGTGGCGGCCGGCGAGACCGTGCAGGTGCAACCGTTCGACGTGCTGGCGTAGCGTGGGCCCAGGCCCACCCTACTAGAACGGCAGCTGGTACTCGGACGCGTCTTCCTCGAGGTGCCCTTCGGGCTGCGGGAAGGCGCTCAGGTCGCGGGTGATCGCCGCGCGCAGGAACGAGTCCACCCACCAGAACACGTCATGCTCGCGGATCGAATTGCGCATGCGCCGCATGCGCGCGTGGCGCTCCTCGGCGTGCATGCCGTACGCGCGGCGGATGGCGTCGGCCACGCCCTCGATGTCGTAGGGATTGACGAGCAGCGCGCCACGGTACAGCTGCGAGGCCGCGCCCGCGAACTCCGACAGGATCAGCACGCAGTCCTCCTCGATGCTGCAGGTGCAGTATTCCTTGGCAACCAGGTTCATGCCGTCCTTGAGCGGCGTGATCAGCGCGATATGCGCGGCGCGGTAGTAAGCGAGCAGCTCGAGGCGGGACAGGTTGCGGTACTCGTACCAGATCGGCACCCAGCCGCCCGGGCGCGCAAAGCGGCCATTGATGTGCCCCACCAGCTGCTCGATTTCCGAGCGCAGGCGGTGGTACTCGGGAATGTCCTCACGGCTCGGCACCACCACCTGGAGGAAGGACACGTGCTCGCGCAGCTCGGGATAGCGCTCCAGCAGGTTTTCGAACGCCTTCAGCCGTAGTGGGATGCCCTTGGTGTAGTCGAGCCGGTCGATGCCGAGAATCAGCTTCCTTTCGGGCAGCAGCCGGTGCAGTTCCTGCGCCTTCGCGGTGACCTCCGGCGAGGCGGCGCGGCGCTGGAACGCGCCGTAGTCGATGGAGATGGGAAACGCGCCGATTCTCACCGTGCGCTTGCCGACCCGCGCCTCCAGCACTTGCCCGCGCCCCTCGATCTGCACGTCCTTCGCCAGCATGCGCGTGCATTGCACGAAGTTGCGCCGGTCGAGCACGGTCTGGAAGCCGATGAGGTCGAACTCCAGCAGTGCCTGCAGGAGCGTCAGCCGCCACGGCAGCTTCATGAACAGGTCGGGCGACGGGAACGGGATGTGCAGGAAAAAGCCCAGGCGCGAGGTGACGCCGCGGCGCCGCAGCTCGGCGGCGACGTTCATGAGGTGGTAGTCGTGGATCCAGATGAAGTCCCCGGGCGCGGTGTGCGCCTTGACGGCGTCCGCGAACTTGCCGTTCACTTCGCAGTAGGTGCGCCAGTAGGCGGGATCGAAGTTGCACAGCGACTGCAGGTCGTGGAACAGCGGCCAGATGATCTGATTGGAGAAGCCGAGGTAGAACTTGTCCATCTCGTCGGCGGTGAGCGACACGCCTTCGAGACGATAGCCGGCGCCCGTACCGGCTGAGGCCAGCGCTTCCTTCAGCTCGCTGGCGTCGCCCGCGGTCCCCGGCCAGCCGATCCACATGCCGCCGCGATCGCGCAGCACCGGCAGGAGCGCCGTCACCAAGCCCCCGCCCCCCGGCTCCGCCCGCCAAGCGCCGGCGCCGTCCTTTTTGAAGGTAAAGGGCAGACGATTCGATACGACGATGAGCCGCTCGCGCTCTGCCCTCGTCTTTTCTGCCCTCATGGCCGGCTCCTCAGCTGCCTGCGGCCGACTCCTGCCGCAGATAGAGCGTACGCGTCGGGTAAGCAAACTGCACGCCTTCTTGCGCGAGCTTGTCGAAGATCGCCAGGTTGATGGCCTGCTGCGTGTCCATGTATGTGCCGTAGTCCGGGCTGCGCACATAGAACACGATCTCGAAATCGAGTGAGAAGTCGCCATACTTCTTGAAATGCGCACGGTCAAAGCGCGCATTCGACTGCGCCTCGACCGCCGCCTTGAGCCAGCCGGGCAGCGCGCGCAGCTTCTCCGCGGGCGTCTCGTAGGTGACGCCGATGGCGAACAGGATGCGCCGCTCCTGCATGCGCTTGAAGTTGCGGATGTCGCTGTTGAGCAGCTTCGCGTTCGCGAACACGAGCTGCTCGCCCCAGAGGCTCTTCAGGCGGGTGGTTTTGAGTCCGACCTTCTCGACGGTGCCCGCGTGCTCCCCGACGACGATGAAGTCGCCGACGACGAAGGGCTTGTCGAGCACGATCGCCGCCGAGGCGAACAGGTCGCCGAGAATGTTCTGTACCGCGAGCGCCACGGCGATGCCGCCGATGCCCAGGCCCGCCACCAGGGCAGTGACATTAAAGCCGAGCTGGTCGAGCGCGATGAGCAGCGCCAGCGTCCACACCACAATCCGCGCGACGAAGCCGAGCAGGTTGACGGTCGTCGCGCCGGCAGGGTCGTGCTCGCGCGCCGCCTCGGCGCGCAGCGAGAGCCAGCGCTGCACCAGCCGGTTGGCCCACACCGCGAACTGCGCCACCAGTGCCACCATGGCGAGGTGCTCGAGCAGCCGGTCCAGGCGTACCGGCAAGGTAAGCGCCGAGGCGCCGGCGTACACCGCGAGCGGCAGCAGCAGCAGCAGGCGCGTGGCGCGCGCCGCATCGGCGAACGCATCATCGAGCAAAGCATCGGTGCGCCGCGCCAAGCGCGTGACCAGGCGCACGACGAGGCCGCGCGCAACCCAAACGACAACGAGCACCGCGAGCATGATCGCGGTCGCGAGCAGCCATTCGTCGGGCCCGTTGTCGCGCAGCAACTGCTCCCAGAGCTTCATGCGGGCGCCGCTGAATGAGGGCGTCGTGGCATCGAAAGCACCTCCTGTACCTTGAATAGCTTCTTGATTATTTTCGTCGAACGTAATTTTGACACCGATTCGAAGCGAAGTTCCAGCTGCGCTGCGCGAGCAAGGGCGGGGAGCTTGGTCGTATCAGGTCACTGTGATAAAATTCCGCTGCGCAATGCGTCGTGCAGCGCGCATAAGAATTTGCCACCGAGTGCGCCCGTCCCGCACGGCGCGTACGCCGGCCCGGCAGTGACCAAGAAACCACCCACATTGGAGGTCGGCGCTGTGTTGACCGAGCAGGACGCGTATCTTTTCCGCGAAGGCACACACGCGCGCCTGTACGAGCGCCTGGGCTGCCATTTCGACGCCAAGCGCCGCGGCGCGCACTTCGGCGTGTGGGCGCCCAATGCGCGCGCCGTGTCGGTGATCGGCGACTGGAACGGCTGGCGCGCGGGCGCCGACACGCTGGCGCCGCGCGGCGATCACTCCGGCATCTGGGAAGGCAACGTGCGCGGCGCCGAGCGCGGCCACGCCTACAAGTTCCGCATCGAATCGCACGTCGGCGGCCACGTCGCGGAGAAAGCCGATCCGTTCGCCGTGGCGAGCGAGCTGCCGCCGGCGACCGGGTCGCGCGCCTGGACGCTGGAGTACGAATGGGGCGACGCCGACTGGATGCGCACGCGCGGGCCGAAGAACGCGCTCGACGCGCCAATGGCGGTGTACGAAGTGCACGCCGGCTCGTGGAAGCGCAAGGACGGCGCGTTCCTCGGTTACCGCGCGCTGGCGCACGAGCTCGCCGCCTATGTGAAGGAAACGGGCTTCACGCACGTGGAGCTGATGCCGATCACCGAGCACCCGTTCTACGGCTCCTGGGGCTACCAGACCACCGGCTACTTCTCGCCGACCGCGCGCTACGGCACGCCGCAGGATTTCATGTACCTGGTCGATCACCTGCATCAGGCCGGCATCGGCGTGATCCTCGACTGGGTGCCGTCGCACTTTCCCGCCGACGCCCACGGCCTCGGCTTTTTCGACGGCACGCACCTCTTCGAGCACTCGGACCCGCGCCAGGGTTTCCACCCGGAATGGAACTCGAGCATCTTCAACTACGGCAGGAACGAGGTGCGCTCGTTCCTCCTGTCCTCGGCGCTGTTCTGGCTGGACAAGTATCACGTCGACGGCGTGCGCGTGGACGCGGTGGCCTCGATGCTGTACCTCGACTACGCGCGCAAGCACGGCGAGTGGGTGCCGAACAAATACGGCGGCCGGGAGAACCTGGAGGCGATCACGTTCCTACGCACGCTGAACGAAGCCGTGTACCGCGATCATCCCGATTGCTTCACGGCGGCCGAGGAGTCGACCGCCTGGCCGATGGTGTCGCGGCCGACCTATCTCGGCGGCCTGGGCTTTGGCCAGAAGTGGAACATGGGCTGGATGCACGACACGCTCGCCTACTTCAAGGAAGATCCGATCCACCGCAAGTACCACCACGGCCGCCTCACCTTTTCCCTGATCTACGCCTTCAACGAGAACTTCACGCTGCCGCTCTCGCACGACGAGGTGGTGCACGGCAAGGGCTCGCTGGTCGGCAAGATGCCCGGCGATGCCTGGCAGCAGTTCGCCAACCTGCGCGCGCTCTACGGCTACATGTGGGGCCACCCCGGCAAGAAGCTGCTGTTCATGGGCGGCGAATTCGGCCAGCGGCGCGAGTGGACGCACGACGGCGAGCTGGAATGGTGGGTCTGCGAGCGGCCCGAGCATGCGGGCCTGCAGCGCTGGATCGCGGACCTGAACCGCGCCTACCGCGCCGAACCCGCGCTGTGGCAGGTGGACTTCTCGCACGAGGGCTTCGAATGGATCGACGCCAACGACGCCGAGAAGAGCGCCATCTCGTTCCTGCGCAAGCCGCGCGGCGCCGGCCCCCTGGTCGCCGTGGTGTGCAACCTGACGCCGCTGCCGCGCGAGAACTACGTGCTCGGCGTGCCGCGCGCGGGCACCTGGCATGAAATCGTCAACAGCGACGCCAAGGAGTACGGCGGCGCCGGCTGGGGCAACATGGGCGCGGTGCAGGCGGCACCGCTCGCGGCGCACGGGCGGCCGTACTCGCTGACGCTGACGCTGCCGCCGCTTTCGACCGTTTACCTGAGGAGCGAATCATGAGCGACCGCGGCCGGCAGGACAGGCGCGTACGCGCGGTCATCGATGCCGTGCAGCCCGCCGTCGACGGCGGGCGCTTCGCGGTGAAGCGCGTGACTGGCGAGGCGCTCGAAGTCGAGGCGCACTGCTTCGCCGACGGCCACGACGTGCTGCGCGCGAAGCTCGCCTGGCGCAACGAGGACGCCGCCGAGTGGCAGGAGGTCGAGATGCGGCCGCTCGGTAACGACGTCTGGCGCGCGCAGTTCACGCCAACGCAGATCGGACGCTACTGCTACACGGTGGCCGCCTGGGTGGATGCCTTTGCCACCTGGCGCCACGACTTCGCGCGACGCGAGGATCCCGCCGACCAGGCGGTCGCGGTGCTCGCCGGGGCCTATCTTGCCGAAGAGGCGTCGGCGCGCGCAACCGGCGCCGACGCGCAGCAGCTCAAGGACTGGGCGAAGCGGTTGCGCGCCGCGAAGAAAGCCGAGGACATCGTGGCCGCCGCGCTCGACGAGGCCCTGGCGCAGGTCGCCTCGCGGCACCCGGACCGCTCGCTCGAGGCGCGCTGGGAGACCGAGATGCCGCTGGTGGTGGAGCGCGAGCGTGCGCGCTATTCCACCTGGTACGAGCTCTTTCCGCGCTCGACGGCCACCGAGCCGGGGCGTCACGGCACCTTCAAGGACGTTGAAAAGCGGCTGCCGTACGTCGCCGAGCTGGGCTTCGACGTGCTCTACCTGCCGCCGATCCATCCGGTGGGCCACGAGCGCCGTAAAGGCAAGAACAACGCCGTGGCGGCCGCAAAGGAGGACGTCGGCAGCCCCTGGGCCATCGGCGCGAAGGAAGGCGGGCACAAGTCCATCCTGCCGGAGCTCGGCACGCCCGAAGACTTCCGCCACCTGGTGAAGGCGGCGGCCAAGCACGGCCTCGAGATTGCGCTCGACATCGCCTTCCAGTGCGCGCCGGACCACCCGTACGTGAAAGAGCATCCCGGCTGGTTCCGCAAGCGCCCCGACGGCTCGGTGCAGTACGCGGAGAATCCGCCAAAGAAATACCAGGACATCTACCCCTTCGATTTCGAGTGCGCGGACTGGAAGGCGCTGTGGCAGGAGCTGAAGAGCGTGTTCGACTTCTGGATCGGCGAAGGCGTGAAGATCTTCCGCGTCGACAATCCGCACACCAAGGCGTTCCCGTTCTGGGAGTGGGTGATCGCCGAGATAAAGCACGCGCACCCGGACGCGATCTTCCTCGCCGAAGCCTTCACGCGGCCCAAGGTCATGCACCGCCTCGCCAAGCTCGGCTACACGCAGTCCTACACGTATTTCGCCTGGCGCAACACCAAGCAGGAGCTCACTGAGTATTTCACCGAGCTGTCAAAAGGTCCCGGGCGAGACTACTTCCGCCCGAACGTCTGGCCGAACACGCCCGACATCCTCACCGAAGTGCTGCAGGTGGGCGGACGCCCGGCGTTCATGCAGCGTCTCGCGCTCGCGGCGACGCTGGCGGCGAGCTACGGCATTTACGGTCCGGCCTACGAGCTGATGGAGCACCAGCCGCGCGAGCCCGGCAGCGAGGAGTACCTCAATTCGGAGAAATACGAGGTGCGCTACTGGGATCTCGAGCGCGCCGACAGCCTGCGCGCCTACATCGCGGCGTTCAACCGCATCCGGCGCGAGAACCCGGCGCTGCACGAAGACACGAGCCTGCGCTTCTTCCCTACCGACAACGAGCAACTGCTCGCCTACGGCAAGCAGACGCCGGACGGCACGAACCAGATCATCTGCGTCGTCAACCTCAGCCCGCATCACACGCACGGCGGCTGGGTCGAGCTCGACCTCGGGCTGCTGGGCATCGAGCCCGACCGCCCCTACCAGATGCACGACCTGCTCTCGGGCGCGCGCTACATGTGGACCGGTCCCCGCAATTTCGTCCAGATCGACCCGCAGCGCTCGCCGGCGCACGTATTCCGCGTGCGCCGCCGCCTGCACCGCGAGCAGGACTTCGACTACTTCCTGTGATGCCATGAACGCCCCCACCGCCAATCCACTGCCGGACAGCCAGGCCGCCGCGCCCGCCGAAGATCCGTTCTGGTACAAAGACGCGGTCATCTACCAGCTGCACGTCAAGGCGTTCTTCGACTCCAACGCCGACGGCCTGGGCGACTTCCGCGGCCTTACGGAAAAGCTCGATTACGTGCGCGACCTCGGCGTCAACACCATCTGGCTGCTGCCGTTCTATCCCTCGCCGCAGAAGGACGACGGCTACGACGTCGCCGACTACCGCGAGGTACACCCGCACTACGGTAACGCCGAGGACTTCCGCCGCTTCGTCGAAGAGGCGCACAAGCGCAACCTGCGCGTGATCACCGAGCTGATCGTGAACCACACGTCGGATGCGCATCCCTGGTTCCAGGCGGCGCGGCGCGCGCCCAAGGGCTCGCCGGAGCGCGATTTCTACGTCTGGAGCGACGACGACCAGAAGTACAAGGGCACGCGCATCATCTTCACCGACACCGAGACCTCGAACTGGACCTGGGACCCGGTGGCCAAGCAGTATTTCTGGCACCGCTTCTTCGGCCACCAACCCGACCTCAATTTCGACAACCCGAAGGTGCTGGAGGCGGTGCTGGAGGTAATGGCTTTCTGGTGCGAGCTGGGCGTGGACGGCTTCCGGCTGGACGCCATCCCCTACCTCGTCGAGCGCGAGGGTACGACGAACGAGAACCTGCCCGAGACCCACGCGGTGATCAAGAAGATCCGCGCCGCGCTCGATGCGCGCTATCCGGCCAAGCTGCTGCTCGCCGAGGCCAACCAGTGGCCCGAGGACGTGCGCGAGTACTTCGGCGACGCCGACGAGTGCCAGATGGCCTACCACTTCCCGCTCATGCCGCGCATGTACATGGCGATCGCGCAGGAAGACCGCCACCCGGTGGTGGAGATCATGCAGCAGACGCCCGAGATTCCCGACGGCTGCCAGTGGGCAATCTTCCTCCGTAACCACGACGAGCTGACGCTCGAGATGGTGACCAGCAAGGAACGCGACTACATGTACCGCACGTACGCGTCGGACACGCGGGCGCGCATCAACCTCGGCATCCGCCGGCGCCTGGCGCCGCTGCTCGAGAACGACATCGACCGCATCAAGCTGATGAACAGCCTCTTGCTCACCATGCCGGGCTCGCCGATCATCTACTACGGCGACGAGATCGGCATGGGCGACAACATCTATCTCGGCGACCGCAACGGCGTGCGCACGCCCATGCAATGGGCTCCCGACCGCAACGCCGGGTTCTCGCGCGCCGATCCGCAGCGCCTGTACCTGCCGCCGATCATGGACCCGATCTACGGCTTCGAGGCGGTGAACGTCGAGGCGCAGTCGCGCGAGCCCAATTCGCTGCTCAACTGGATGCGGCGCCTGCTCGCGGTGCGCAAGACGAGCCAGGCATTCGGCCGGGGGAAGCTTTCGTTCCTGCGCGCCGGCAACCGCAAGGTGCTCGCCTACGTCCGGGAGCTCGGCGAC
Source organism: Betaproteobacteria bacterium (assembly GCA_029863065.1). Classification (GTDB taxonomy): domain Bacteria; phylum Pseudomonadota; class Gammaproteobacteria; order Burkholderiales; family SG8-39; genus JAABQT01. The sequence goes on along the minus strand of JAOTWE010000040.1, from coordinate 4,054 downwards.
GAGGTGATCCTGTGCGTCGCCAACGTCGGGCGCACAGCGCAACCGGTCGAGCTCGACCTCAAGCGTTTCAAGGGCCGCGTGCCGGTCGAGCTGATGGGACGCACCGTGTTTCCCCCGGTCGGCGAGCTGCCCTACCTCCTGACGCTGCCGGGCTGCGGCTTCTACTGGTTCCGTCTCGCCACGGACGCAACGGCGCCGGTGTGGCATGCCGAGGTGCTGGCGCGCGAGGACCTGCCGATGCTGGTGATGTTCGACGGCTGGACGAGCTTCTTCCGCGACCGCGTCGTGCCCTGGCGCATCAACATGGCGGTCAAGACGCGCGAGCATTTCGAGACGCAGGTGCTGCCCGCCTGGCTGGAGGTGCAGCGCTGGTACGCCTCCAAGGGCGAGGCCGGCGCGCGGCTGCGGCTCGGCGACTGGGCGCTGTGGGAGGCGGGACGCGCGAGCTACATGCTGACGCTTCTCGAGGTCGAGGGCGGGGCCGAGCCCGCGCGCTACTTCGCGCCGCTCACGCTCGCCTGGGACGACCGCGACGAGGAGCGCGTCAAGGCGCTCGGCGGCGCCGCCATTGCCAAGGTGCGCCAGCAGGCCAGCGTCGGCATCATGGCCGACGCGTTTGCCGACGAAGCCTTTTGCCGCGCGGTGGTCGAGGCGATCGGCGCCGGGCGCGAGATCGCCGGCGGCCAGGGCAAGCTGCGCTTCACGCCGACGCGCGCCTTCGCCGAAGTCGCCAGCGAGGACGTCAACCTGCTGCCGGTCGGCCGGCCCAAAGCGCAGAGCAGCAATACCGTGGTGACGCTGGGCGAGCGCCTGTTCCTCAAGGGCTACCGCCGCATCCGCCCGGGGGTCAACCCCGAGTTCGAGGTCGGGCGCCATCTCACCGAGAAGGTGCGTTTCGCCAACTGCGTGCCGGTAGCGGGCGCCGTGGAATACACGGCAGCCGACGGCACGCTGATGACGCTCGCACTGCTGCAGGCTTACGTGCCCAACCAGGGCGATGGCTGGAACCACACCGTGGAGTACCTGGAGCGCTTCCTGGAGAAGCAGCGCGCCAGCGGCGCCGCCGGCGACGCCCACGGCCTTTACCTGCCGCTCATGCAGACCCTGGGTACGCGCACGGGCGAGCTGCACTGCGCGCTCGCCACGCGCACCGGCGACGCGGCGTTCGATCCCGAACCGGTGAGCGAGCACGATTTCGCGCAATGGAAGTCGGGCATCCGCGCGGAGGCCGAGAAAACGCTGGAGTTGCTCGCCGCGCGGCGCGGCCAGCTCACCGCACCGGCGCGCGACGACGCCGCCGAGCTGGTCGAGCAGCGCGCGCGCCTGCTGCGGCGCATCGAGTCCTACCGCCTGCCCTCCGGCGCGACGCAGAAGACGCGCTATCACGGCGACTACCACCTCGGCCAGGTGCTGCTGCAGAAGCTCGACTTCGTCATCATCGACTTCGAAGGCGAGCCGGCGCGCCCGATCGAGCAGCGCCGCGCCAAGCATTCGCCGCTCAAGGACGTCGCCGGCATGCTGCGCTCCTTCAATTACGCGCGCTGGACGGCGCTGCGCCAGGCGCTCGAGGGACATGCGGATTTCGACCGCCTCGCGCCCTACGCCGAGGACTGGGAAACGCGCGTGCGCAGCACATTTCTCGGCGCCTATGAAGAGGCGGTGCGCGCGAGCGGCTTATACGCGTCTTTCGACGAGATGCGCGGCCTGCTCGAGCTGTTCGAGCTGGAAAAAGCGCTTTACGAGCTGCGCTACGAACTCGGCAATCGCCCGGGCTGGGTCGGAATCCCGCTGCAGGGCATCCTCGCGCTCGCGCGCTAGACAGGACTGGAGGTTTATATGGATTTCAACGTGAACATGCTTCTGGAACCGATGCGGGCCGTACTTACGCAGGTCGGCGTGTTCCTGCCCAAGCTGGGGCTCGCCGTGCTCGTGCTCCTGGTTGGCTGGGCGCTGGCGCGCCTGGCGCGCTTCGCGGTAGCGAAGGGCCTGCGCGCCATCAATTTCAACGTGCTCACCGAGCGCGCGGGCATGGACGGCTTTCTCAAGCAGGGCGGCATCCAGAGCGACACCACTGACATATTCGCCATCCTGGTGTACTGGCTGGTGATCTTCATCGCCCTGGTCATCGCCTTCAATGGCCTGGGGCTCACCTACATCACCGACCTGCTCGGGCAGGTCGTGCTGTTCGTGCCGAAGGTGATCGTCGCGCTGTTGCTGTTCGCGTTCGGTGGCTACTTCGCGATGTTTGTCGGCAACACGATCGGCACCTACTGCCGCAACGTCGGCATCAAGGACGGCGAGCTTCTCGGCAAGCTGGCGCAGTACGCCATCATCGCCTTCGTGGTGCTGATGGCGCTCGACCAGGTGAACATCGGCGGCGACGTCGTGCGCCACAGCTTCCTCATCCTGCTCGCGGGAGTCGTCCTGGGCCTCGCGCTCGCCTTCGGCCTCGGCGGCCAGAAGTGGGCCGCGGGCCTGCTCGAGCGCTGGTGGCCGCGGGGCCGCGGCGAGTGAGGCGGGCGGCGCCGCAATGAGCGAGCAGCAGACGCTCGAGGCGGTCTGGCGAGGCGCGCCCTACCCCTTGGGTGCGACTTGGGACGGCGAAGGGGTCAATTTCGCGCTTTTCTCCGAACATGCGGAGCGGGTCGAGTTGTGCCTGTTCGACGCGGCCGGCCGGCGCGAGCGCCAGAGAATCGAGGTCCGCGAGCGCACCGACAATGTCTGGCACTGCTACCTGCCGGAGGCGCGCCCCAGCCTCGCCTACGCCTATCGCGTCCACGGACCCTATCGGCCGCAGGAGGGCCATCGCTTCAACCCGTCGAAGCTCGTGGTGGACCCCTACGCTCGCGAAATCGTCGGCGAGCTGCGCTGGCACGACGCGCTGTTCGGCTATCCGGTGGGCGGCAAGCGCGAGGACCTCGGCCTGGATCGCCGCGACAGCGCCGCGTACATGCCGAAGTGCCGCGTGGTGGACTCGGCTTTCACCTGGGGCGGCGACCGCCATCCGGAAGTGCCCTGGCACGACATGGTCATCTACGAGCTGCACGTGCGCGGTTTCACGAAGCAGCACCCTGGCGTTTCGCCGTCGCAGCGCGGTAGCTACGCCGCCCTCGCCTCGGCGCCGGTCATCGAATACCTGCGCAAGCTTGGCGTCACCACGGTGGAGCTGATGCCGGTGCATGCGTTCATCGACGACCGCACCCTCGTCAACAAGGGATTGCGCAATTACTGGGGCTACAACACGCTCGGCTTCTTCGCGCCGGAGCCGCGCTACAGCGCGAGCGGCAGCTCGAAGGAATTCAAGACCATGGTCAAGCGCCTGCATTCGGCGGGCATCGAAGTGCTGATCGACGTCGTGTACAACCACACCTGCGAGGGCAACAACCTGGGGCCGACGCTCTCGTTCCGCGGTGTGGACAACGCCTCCTATTACCGGCTGGTGGAGGACGATCGGCGCCATTACCTCGACTTCACCGGCTGCGGCAACACGCTCAACCTCGAGCACCCGCGCGTTCTGCAGATGGTGATGGATTCGCTCCGTTACTGGGTCGAAGAGATGCACGTGGACGGATTTCGCTTCGATCTCGCGCCGGCGCTCGCGCGCGAGGGTCACGCCGTCGAGCAGCTCGGCGGCTTCTTCTCCGTCGTGCGCCAGGACCCGGTGCTCAGCCGCGTGAAGCTGATCGCCGAGCCCTGGGACATCGGCGAAGGCGGCTACCAGGTGGGCAATTTCCCGCTCGGCTGGGCCGAATGGAACGACCGCTACCGCAACGGCATGCGCGCGTACTGGAAGGGCGATGGCGGCCTGATCGGCGAGTTTGCGCGTCGCCTCACGGGATCGTCCGACCTGTACGGCCGCAGCGGCCGGCGTCCCTTCGCCAGCATCAATTTCATGACCGCGCACGACGGCTTCACGCTGCACGACCTCGTTTCCTACAACGACAAGCACAACGAGGCGAACGGCGAGGACAACCGCGATGGCCACAACGAGAACCTGTCCTGGAATGGCGGCGTCGAGGGACCCAGCGACGATGCCGAGATCCGGCGCCTGCGC
>JAOTWE010000039.1 GCA_029863065.1 Betaproteobacteria bacterium | reverse complement strand
GCGCTTTTTTTTTGCTGTTCCAACAAGGGTTTGACGCTGAAGCGCGGGTCCCATAGAATCCGCGCCTTTTCCCGCTCAGCGTTTCCATGAAGACCTTTGCAGCAAAACCCCAGGACGTCGTGCATGGCTGGTACCTGGTCAACGCCGAGGGCAAGGTTCTCGGCCGCCTCGCCTCGCAGATCGCGGCGCGGCTGCGCGGCAAGCACAAGGCCGAATTCACGCCGCACGTCGACACCGGCGACTACATCGTGGTCGTCAATGCATCGAAGATCCGCGTCACCGGCAGGAAGATGCAGGACAAGAAGTACTACCGGCATACGGGATTCCCTGGCGGCATTCGCGAGACGAATTTCGCCAAGCTGCAGGTGCGGCACCCCGGGCGGGCGCTCGAGCAGGCGGTCAAGGGCATGCTGCCCAAGGGACCCCTCGGCTACGCGATGCTGAAGAAGCTCAAGGTCTATGGCGCAGCGAACCATCCACACACCGCGCAGCAGCCTAAAGCGCTCGAGATCTGAGGACAGGACCATGGTCGGCGACTACTACTACGGCACGGGGCGGCGCAAGAGTTCGGTCGCCCGGGTATTTCTCAAGCCCGGCAAGGGCCAGTTCGTCGTCAACGGCAAGCCGGTGGACGAGTTCTTCTCGCGCGAGACCGGGCGCATGATCGTGCGCCAGGCGCTCGAGGTGACCAAGACCACGTCGACCTTCGACATCATGGTCAACGTGTATGGGGGTGGCGAAAACGGCCAGGCGGGCGCGGTGCGTCATGGCATTGCGCGCGCGCTGATGGAGTATGACATCGCGCTGAAGCCTTCGCTGAGCGCTGCCGGGCTGGTGACGCGCGATGCGCGCGAGGTGGAGCGCAAGAAGGTCGGCCTGCGCAAGGCACGCCGCCGCCCGCAGTTCTCCAAGCGCTGAGCGTACGCTTCACAGGCGGCTGTGCGTGCGGCCGCCGGCGGGCGGCCTTTTGTTTTTTGCGCGGGGCGGATGCATCATCGACACGTGGCGATTAGCAGCAGACTCCTGAAACTGCGTCGGCGCTTCGGCATCGCCGCGCCGCGCGTCTCCGTGCGCTCGGAAGTGGCCTGGTACCTGCGCTGGGCCGGGCTCATCCTGGTGCTGGCCTGCTCGGCGGCGCTCGCCGCATGGATGTACGACGCCGGCCGCAGGTTTGCCGGTTTCGATCGCAGCGAGGTCGAGCAGGAGCTGGCGGATGCGCGCCGCAACCTGGTGGCGACGCGCGCCGAGCTGGAACGCCTGCGCGCCGTGGCCAACGCCGCCGACAGCCGGCTGTCGATCGAGCGCACCGCGCAGCTGAAACTCGCGCAGCAGATTCGCGGACTGGAGCAGGAGACCTCGCGCCTGCGCGAGGAGCTGGCGATCTTCGAGAGCATGCTCTCGGCGGAGTCGCGTGCCGCGAATCCGCTGTCGATCAACCGCTTCAAGGTGGCGCCCGACGTGCTGCCCGGCGAGTACCGCTACCGGCTGCTGCTGCTGCTCGCGCCGGGCAAACGACGCGACCGGGATTTCCAGGGCCGGCTCGAGCTGGTGGTTACTCTGACGGAGGGGGGCAAAAATGCTATGATGACCTTCCCTGAAGCGGGAGACCCCAGTGCCTCGGCTTTCCGCTTGACTTTCAGGCACTTCCACCGCTTTGAAGGCATCTTCCGGGTGGATCCGAAAGCCAAGGTGGAAAGCGTCCAGGTACGCGTCTACGAGGCGGGGTCGGAACAGATCAAGGCGGCGCAAACCGCGTCGCCGGGATGATTCAAGGAGCGAACATGTTCAGCAAGAGCCCGAAACCGCAAAGCCGGATCGACAGCCTGATCGGCGCCACCACGCGCATCGAAGGCAATGTCTTCTTCAGCGGCGGCCTGCGCGTGGACGGCGCGGTGCGCGGCAACGTGGCCGCGCTTCCCGACCAGCCGGGAACGCTGGTAATATCGGAGCACGCGCGCATCGATGGCGAAGTGGCTGCGTCGCACATTGTCGTCAACGGCACCATCAACGGTCCCGTGCACGCGGCCGAGACCCTTGAACTCCAGGTCGGCTCGCGCGTCAAAGGCGATGTGCACTACAAGAACCTCGAAATCCGGCAGGGCGCCGTGGTCGAAGGGCGCCTGGTACACCAGGACGGGACGGAAATGAAAGGCGTTGAGCTCAAGCTTGCTGCGGGCGGCGACAAGCCGCGCGGGTGAATTGAAGCGCATGCGCAAACAACTATGGAGCGCACCATGAATGCAGTCACCGAAATGCCGGCGCCGCTGGTCTTCTCCGACAACGCGGCGGGCAAAGTGAAACAGCTGATCGAGGAGGAGGGCAACGCGGAGCTCAAGCTGCGCGTGTTCGTATCCGGCGGCGGCTGCTCCGGCTTCCAGTACGGGTTCACCTTCGACGAGGTGCAGAACGAGGACGACACCGTGATGCAGAAGGACGGCGTCACCCTGCTGATCGACCCGATGAGCTACCAGTATCTGGTCGGCGCCGAAATCGACTACCAGGAAGGCCTGGAAGGCGCCCAGTTCGTGATCAAGAATCCGAACGCGACCAGCACCTGCGGCTGCGGGTCTTCGTTCTCGGCCTGATCTGGACGGCGTAATCCGGCAACAGGGGCTGCGGCCCCTTTTCTTTTTCTAGGGCGGGTAAATCGCGCCGAGGATGCGCGGCCCGCGGGCGCCGGTCACCGCCGGCACGTTTCCCGCTTTTGCCCGCACGGCCTGGCGCGCCAGCCAGGCAAAAGCGGCGGCTTCAACCTGCGATGGGCCGATGCCGTGCCCGGCGCTGCTCTCGACTGGCACTGGCGTGAGTAGTTCGCCCAGGCGCGCCATCAAGGCGCCGTTACGCACGCCGCCGCCGCAGGCGATCAGGCGTTGGGCGCCCGGAAAATGCAGGCGGATCGACTGCGCCACGCTTTGCGCGGTCAACTCGAGGAGGGTTGCCTGCACGACCCGCGGATCGATTGCGGGCGGCAGCCTGCGATCGAGCCATCCCTCATTGAACAGATCCCGCCCGGTGCTCTTCGGCGGCGGCAGCGAGAAGTAGGGCTCGGCGAGCAGCGCACCCAGCAGTGCGGCATCCGCGCGCGCGCCCGCCGCCCAGGCGCCATTCTCGTCCAGCGCCCGGCCCAGGTGCTTCTGCGCCCACAGATCCATGAGGCAGTTGCCGGGACCGGTGTCGAATCCCGCCACGCGGCCGTCAGCGGGAAGCCAGGAGAGATTGGCCATGCCGCCCAGGTTCAGGACGATACGGTTCTCGGTCGTACTGGCGAACATGACGGCGTGAAAGGCGGGCGCCAGCGGCGCGCCCTGCCCACCTGCCGCGACGTCGCGGCTTCGAAAGTCAGCGATCACTCTCAGGCCCGTGAGCTCGGCAAGCAGCGCGGCGTTGCCGATCTGCAGCGTGTACCCGGCTTCCGGCCGGTGGCGCACGGTCTGGCCGTGGCAGCCGATCGCCTGCAGCGTGCGGCGATCTACTGAAGCGCCGGCGAGGAGGTCGGTGATCGCCGCGGCATAGGCGCGCGCCAGTTCGTTGGCGCAAACCGCGCTGCGCTCGAGCTCCCCGCCGTCCTGGGAGTTCAGCGCCAGCAGCTCTGCGCGCAGCGCAGGCGCGAAGGCACGGTGCACATGCTTGAGAGGCTTTGGCCGGGGCCCGGCGAAATCGAGCAGCACTGCGTCGACCCCGTCGAGGCTGGTCCCCGACATGAGGCCTGCGTAGAGCTCCCGGCTCACTCCAGGCGCGCGAGCGGAGGAGCGGCGAGGAGCTCGAGTCGTGCGACGAGCGGCTCGGCGCGGCGCCGGAATGCCGGAAGCTCGGCTGCGGGCACGGGCTCTCCCGCCGGCATGGCGATCGCGTACGGATTGCGCGCCCGCCCGGCTACCTGGAACTCGTAGTGCAGGTGCGGCCCCGTGGCCCATCCGGTACTGCCGACGTAGCCGACGATATCGCCCTGCGCCACGCGTGTGCCGCGGCGCATGCCGGGCGCGACGCGCGACAAATGCCCGTAGAGCGTCGAGTACTGGCCGCGATGACGCAGGATCACAGCATTGCCGTAGCCGCCCTTGAACCCGGCAAACTCGACCCTGCCGTCGCCGGCCGCGCGAATGCGCGTGCCCGTGGGCGCTGCGTAGTCGACGCCGGTATGCGCGCGCCAGGACCTCTGGAACGGGTGCCGGCGCATGCCGAAACCCGAGCTGATGCGGGTGTATTCGAGGGGCGATCGCAGGAATGCCTTGCGCAGATTGCTGCCGTCGGGCGCGTAATAGCCGCTGCCGCCGCGCGCCCTCTCGTAGTGAACGGCACGCAGGGCACGCCCCTGGCTGACGAACTCCGCGGCCAGCACGCGCCCGGAGTGCACGGCGCGCCCGGCCAGGAAGTGCTGCTCATAGACCACGGCGAAGCGATCGCCGCGGCGCAGGTCGCGGTGGAAATCGACGTCGCCGGCGAAGATGTCGGCGATCTGGATGGCGACGGAGTCGGGCACTCCGGCGGCGTCGGTGGCGGCAAACAGCGAGCTCTGGATGACCCCCTCGCGCAGCACGGTCTGCGTGTGCAGCGGCGCAGCCAGCTGCCGGGCGTTGAACCCGTCGGCTGCGCGCTCGACCACCATCTGCGTGTCCCGCGCCGCCAGATAGCTGAGCCGCAACGCATCGCCATCCGCATCGACTTCGGCCGTGACCACGTGACCGGGACGCAGCATGCGCAGCGCCGGCATGCGAATCAGCCTGCGCGTGTCCTCCGCGGTGACGCCGAGGCGGGAGAGCAGTCCCGCCAGGGTATCGCCGCGCTGAAAGCGCTCCTCGCGCACATACAGCGCCGGTGCGGGCAGAACCGATGCCGTGACGCCGAGCGCAACCGGCTCGACGACTGACCTGCGCAGCAAGGTCGCTTCCGCTTCGGGCGAGGGCGCCATGGCGGCCACCGCGAGGACCATGCCGGAAAACACGAGCGCGGCCACCAGGGCGGCGCGCCGCAGGGGCGCGTAAGGTGTCATGGATCGGCTAGAATTCTTTTCTATTCAGGTGCCTGCGCCAGTCTAGCAAAGATCGCCCGTGCCACAAAACGAAAAGCCCGCGATCGCCGAAGCCCTCGCGCTGATCAAGCGCGGCGCCGAGGAGCTGATCGTCGAGGAGGAGCTGGTGCGAAAGCTCGCGCGCGGCACGCCGCTGCGCGTCAAGCTCGGCCTGGATCCGACGGCGCCCGACCTGCACCTCGGGCATACGGTGGTCATCAACAAGCTGCGCCACTTCCAGGAGCTCGGCCACCAGGTGCAGTTCCTGATCGGCGATTTCACCGGCATGATCGGCGACCCGACGGGCAAGAACCAGACGCGCCCGCCGCTGTCGCGCGAGCAGATCCTGGAAAACGCGACCAGCTACCGCGAGCAGGCGTTCAAGATCCTCGACCCCGAGCGCACGCAGATCCTGTTCAATTCCGAGTGGTCCGACAAGCTCGGCGCCGAAGGCATGATCCGCCTCGCCGCGCGCTACACCGTGGCGCGCATCCTCGAGCGCGACGATTTCGCCCGGCGCTATCGCGCCGGGCAGCCGATCGCGGTGCACGAGCTGCTCTACCCCCTGATGCAGGGCTACGACTCGGTGGCGATGAAGGCCGACGTCGAGCTCGGCGGCACCGACCAGAAATTCAACCTGCTGGTCGGCCGCGAGCTGCAGAAAGTCTACGGCCAGGAGCCGCAGTGCGTGCTGACCACGCCGCTGCTGGAGGGGATCACGGGCGGCGACAAGATGTCGAAGTCGCTCGGCAACTATGTCGGCATCGCCGAGGCGCCGGCCGAGATATTCGGCAAGCTGATGTCCATCTCGGACCCGCTGATGTGGCGCTATATCGAGCTGCTGTCGTTCGAGCCGCTGGCGACGGTGCGCAAGTGGCGCAGCGAAGTCGAGGCCGGGTCCAATCCGCGCGATGTCAAGATCCGCTTCGCCAAGGAGATCGTCGCCCGCTTCCACTCGCGTGCCGCGGCCGAGCGCGCCGAGGAGGAATTTGCACAACGCTTCCGTGATGGGCAGGCGCCCGGAGACATGCCGGCTGTGACGCTGCAGGCGCCGGCCGGCGGCCTGGTGGTGACACAGGCACTCAAGCAGGCCGGGCTGGCGCCGAGCGTGTCGGAGGCGGCGCGCAACATCGAGCAGGGTGGGGTGAGGCTGAACGGCGAGCGGCTCGCCGACAAGGCGCGCAAGCTCGCCGCCGGCGAAACCGTCGTCGCCCAGGTCGGCAAGCGAAAATTTGCGCGGATCACGATCGCATGAGCTACGAAATCTACGCCATCAAGTACGCGCACCACGAGCGCAACGCCAGCGCCAACTTCCTCGGCGGCGATCCGCACGACGGGCCGATGCCGATGGACTACTTCGTCTGGCTGATCCGCGGCCAGGGGCGCGAGATCGTCGTCGATACCGGATTCAACGCCGCCGTGGCGGCACAGCGCGGCCGGCGCGTTACGCTGCCGGTCGAAGAGGGTCTGCGGCGCATGCAAGTCGAGGTGGCCAGCGTCAAGGACGTGGTCATCACGCACCTGCATTACGACCACGTCGGCAACTTCGATCTGTTTCCGCAGGCCACCTTCCACCTGCAGGACCTCGAGATGCAGTACGCGACCGGCCGCTGCATGGCGGTCGAGGCGATGCGCCATGCCTACGAGCTCGAGGACGTGGTCGGCATGGTGCGGCGCGTGTACGCCGGGCGCGTCAGGCTCCATGATGGCGACGGCGAAATCTCCCCAGGGGTAACGCTGCACCATGTGGGGGGCCACACCATGGGCCTGCAGATCGTGCGCGTCGCCACGCGCCGCGGCTGGGTGGTGCTGGCCTCGGATGCGAGCCACTACTACGCGAACATGGAGCAGAGCCGGCCCTTTCCCATCGTCTACAACGTCGGCGACATGGTCGACGGGTGGCACAAGGCACGCGCGCTGGCGGATTCGCCAGCCCATGTCATCCCGGGACACGACCCGCTGGTGATGGACCGCTATCCGGCGCCGGCGGTGCCCCTGCAGGGAACCGTCGTCAGATTGGATTGACGCGTCTCGCGGTGCAGCATTTTTTGCGGTTGACCGGGCTTTTTCGAGCAAGTACCCTGCCCCTTGCTTTACGAATCCATCTAGAGGAGGGGAGTCATGAGGCTATTCGTCCGTTCGGCCGTGGTCCTTGCCTGCGCGGCTACGTTCGCTACCGGGGCCCAGGCCCAGACCACCACGCTCAACATGCAGGCCACCTGGCCTGCGAGCCTGACGCTGTACGAGAACTTCCTGTACTTCGCCGATCGCGTCGGCAAGGTCACCGGCGGCTCACTGAAGATCAATGCCATGCCGGCCGGGCAGGTGGTGCCGGCCTTCGAGGTGCTGGACGCCACGCACAAGAAAGTGCTCGACGGCGCGCACGCCTGGTCCGGCTACTGGGTCGGCAAGAACAAGGCCGCGATCCTGTGCACCGGCGGTCCCGGCGGCACCTACGGCATGGACATGATCGACGCGTTCGGCTGGATGCACCATGGCGGCGGCAACGAACTGTGCAACGAATTCTTCGAGAAAGAACTCAAGATGAACGTGCACTGGATCCCGATCCTGCCCTCGGGCCCGCAGGCCTTCGGCTGGTTCAAGAAGCCGATCAAGAACCTGGCCGACTTCAAGGGCATGAAGTGCCGCCAGACCGGGATGGCCTCCGAGGTGTACAAGTCGATGGGCATGACGGTCGTGAACATGCCGGGCGGCGAGATCATCCCGGCCGCGCAGCGCGGCGTGATCGACTGCGCGGAATGGATCGGCGGGGAAGAGGACCTGCGACTGGGTTTCCAGAACGTCTGGAAGTACCACTACACGCCGGGCATGCACGAAAACGTCACCATCGGCGAGGTGCTGATCAACGGCGATGTGTGGAAGGGCCTCTCGGAGCAGCACAAAGCAGCCATCACGTCGGTCGCCTCCGAAACCTTCGTGGTCTGGTGGGCGAAGTGGCAGCGGCAGAACGCCGATGCGATCAGGACGCTGCAGGTCAAGCACGGCGTGCAGATCCTGCGCACCCCGCCCGACATCCTGATCGCGTTCCTCAAAGCCTGGGACAAGATCGCGAAGGACGAAGAGTCGAACAACGCGTTCTTCAAGAAAGTGCACGACTCGCAGCGCGAGTACGCAGCGCTGGTCGTTCCGGCCAAGCGCTTCATGTTCGCGCCGTACGCATTCGCGGCCAACTATTACTGGCCCCAGAAAGTGACGGGCAAGAAATAAGGGCTGCGTAAACGATCTCGCGGGGGCGGAGATATCCATCCGCCCCCGCTTTCGTTTCCGCCGTGCCCGTCACGGATGGGACTTGCCGAAGCGACACCAAGACTGATGACTGCCGATGGGATCGGGAATGGCTGAACCTTCTCCGAAATTGATCGCGATTGTTCGCGTGATCGACCGGTTCACGGACGGTACCGGCATCTGGATTGCGCTCCTCAACGTCCCCATGATGCTGGCCGTGGCCTACGAGGTCATGATGCGTTACCTGTTCAACGCGCCCACGCTCTGGGTATTCGAAATCACGTACATGCTGTACGCCACCGTGTTCATGCTCGGCTCGGCGTACGCGCTGCACAAGGGCGCGCATATTCGCACCGACTTCTTCTTCGAGCGATGGTCGATCCGCACCAAGGGCGTGATCGACTCGGTCGCCTATATCGTGTTCTTCTTCCCGTCGCTCGTCGTGTTCATGGCGGTGGGCGTGGGCGAGGCCTGGTACGCCTACTCGATCATGGAACTGTCCGAGCAGACACCCTGGCGGCCCGTGCTCTGGCCATTCAAGGGCGTGGTGCCGCTCGCCGCGCTGCTGCTGATCATCCAGGGTGTCTCGGAGACGATCAAGAGCGTCTACGCGGCGCGCCTCGGCATCGAGCTCGAGCACAAGGAAAAGATCGAGATATGAGCGGCGAGGCGCTCACCGGCCTGATCATGCTGGTCGTGATGATCGGCGTGATCTTCATCGGCTTCCCGATCTCGTTCACGCTGCTGTTCCTCGCGCTCACCTTCGGCTACTTCAGCTTCGGCGATACGGTCTTCAACCTCGCCTACTTCCAGACCATCGGCATGATGAAGGAGGAGCTGCTCGCCGCGGTGCCGCTGTTCGTGCTGATGGGGTTTCTGACCGAGCAAGCCGGACTCATGGAGCGATTGTTCACGGCGTTCCGGCTGCTGCTGGCGCCCATTCGCGGCTCGCTGTTCGCCGTCGTGATCCTGACGGCGGCGGTGTTCGCGATGGCTACCGGCATCGTCGGCGCCGCGGTCACCGTGCTGGGCATCATGGCCTCGCCGATCATGATCAAGACCGGCTACGACGCCAAGCTCTCGGCGGGCGCGATCACCGCGGGCGGCACGCTCGGCATCCTGATCCCGCCCTCGGTGATGCTGATCGTGATGGGGCCGGTGCTCGGCGTCCCGGTCTCGGACCTGTATGCGGCGGCGTTCGGCCCCGGCATCATTCTCGCTGCCCTTTATCTCACCTATCTACTCGGGCGCGCGTTCATCAATCCAAAGCTCGGTCCGCCGGTGCCCCGGGAAGAGCGTGTCCACAGTGTGCCGGCGATGATCTGGGAAGTGCTGATCGGAGTCGTGCCGCTGCTCGGCCTCATCACGGCGACGCTCGGCTCGATTCTCGCCGGTCTCGCGACGCCAACCGAGGCCTCGGCGGTCGGCGCGCTCGGCGCCGGGATTCTCGCCGCGGCCTATCGCAAGCTGACATTCGCGGGCATCAAGCAGGCGTTGCTCAGCACCACCGCGACCTCGGCGATGGTGCTGCTGCTGGCGGTGACTTCGAACATCTTCGGCGCGGTGTTCGCGCGGCTGGGCTCCGCGAACTGGATCACCGAAACGCTGCTGGCACTGCCGCTGTCACCCACGCTGATGTTGATCGTGGTGGTCGTGTTGATCTTCCTCCTCGGCTGGCCATTCGAGTGGCCGGCGATCGTGCTGGTATTCCTGCCGATCTTCTATCCGGTAGTGAAGGCGCTGAACTTCAATATGGTCTGGTTCGGCGCGCTCGTCGCGGTGACCCTGCAGACTGCCTTCCTGTCGCCGCCGGTGGCGATGTCGGCGTACTACCTCAGGCAGGTGGTCAAGGAATGGTCGCTGGGCACGATCTACAAGGGCATGTTCGAGTTCATGATCCTGCAATGCATCGCGATCGCCATCCTGATCACCTTCCCGGCGGTCGCGACGTGGCTGCCCGAGAAGCTCAACGCCGATTTTCGCGCCATCCAGGTCGAGCAGGTGGAGGACAACATCGGCCTCGACGCCTACCAGCTGGACGGCGGGTATGGCGAGGCGCTGAGCGACGCGCTCAAGGACTCGCGCGAGCAGGACAAGTTGGACGTGGACAAGAAGGAGGAGGAGGAGGAGAGGGACGCGCAGGGCAAGCCCGGCGCTCCGGCAAAACAGCAATAACGGCAGTCCAGGGACCAGGCCGCCCGCAGAGGCGCGTGGTCCATTTCGACGCCGGGCCGCGTGCCCGGCGTTTTGTTTTCAGCGCCCGCAATGTGCTACAAGGCAGCGATGCTGTTCGACTTTGATACACCCGTCGAGCGCACTGGCACCGGCGCCACGCGCTGGGAACGCTACGCAGGGCGCGATGTGGTGCCGCTGTGGGTGGCGGACACGGATTTTCGCGCGCCGCCCGCGGTGCTTGCGGCGTTCGCCAGGCGCATCGAGCACGGCGTGTTCGGCTATACCAGCCAGCCGCGCGAACTGCACGAGGAGATCGTCGCGCGCATGCAGCGCCTGTATCGATGGCGCATCGAGCCCGACTGGATCGTATTCCTGCCCGGCGTGGTGCCCGGGCTGCACCTGGCGGCACGCCACCTCGTGCCGGCGGATGGCCACGTGCTGGTGCCGACCCCGATCTACCAGCACTTCAAGCGGGCCGTGGAACTCGCGCCGCGTGCCCACGACGACGTGCCGCTCGCGCTGCAAGGCGGGCGCTGGGTATTTGACGAGGCGCGGCTGGCCGCAGCCGTGCGCCCGAATACGCGGCTGCTCTACCTGTGCAATCCGCAGAATCCGGGCGGCACGATCTTCACGCGCACCGAACTGGAGCGCCTCGCCGCCCTGGCGGAGCGGCACGAACTCGTCATCTGCTCCGACGAGATCCACGCCGACTTGCTCCTCGACGAAGGCAAGCCGCATGTGCCGATCGCCAGCCTGTCGCCCGACGTGTCGCGCCGCACGGTGACGCTCGCTTCTCCCAACAAGACCTACAATTTCCCCGGCACCGGATGCGCCTGGGCGATCGTCGAGGACGCCGCGCTGCGTCGCGCGTTCTCGCTCGATCATCACGCCACCGTGCACGACCCCGCGCTCTTCGGCTACGTCGCGGCGCTCGCGGCCTACCGGGAGGGCGATGCCTGGCTCGCGGCGCAGCTCGAGTACCTGCGCGGCAATCGCGATATGGTCGAGCGCAAGGTCGCGGCCATGCAAGGCCTGGCGATGGCGCACGTCGAGGCGACCTACCTGGCGTGGATCGATGCGCGCGGCCTGGCAGTGCCCGACGCGCACGCGCATTTCCTCGCGCAGGGCGTGGCGCTCTCGCCGGGCGCGCAGTTCGGCGCGCCGGGCTACGTGCGGCTCAACTTCGGCACTCAGCGCGCGCGCCTGGAAGAGGCTCTGGCGCGCATCGCCTCGGCGGTCTCCAGCACGCGCGCGAGGTGAGGGTCGGTCACGCCGAGCTCCGCCATGTGGCGCAGCGTCGAGCGGATGTAGTCGGTGCAGGGGCCGCGCTGGCCCACGCCCTGCGCCACGAGCTGCGCGCGGCTGCGCAGGTCGAGCTCGCGCACGAACTGCGGGTGCCGGGGATCGGCGATGAAGGCGAGCGCGCGCACCCGGCGGCCGCGGGCGACGCGCACCGGCACCAGCCGCGCCCTGTAGACGCGGCGCGGCATCTCGCGGTTCCATAGCTTTGCCAGTGCGGTGCCGACGCGCGCCGCGGGAATGCGGAAGGCCATCCCCCAGCACGAGCCGCCGCGGCACAGGCCCATGACCAGCCCCGGACGGCGGTGCGTGCCCCGGTGGCGGGTCGAGAGGATGCACAGCGCGCGGTGATAGCCCCGCAGCAGGCCCATCGAGCGCTCCGCGAACGCAAAGCCGGGAGACCACATCAGCGAGCCGTAGCCGAACACCCACAGGTCGCCGCGCGGCAGCGCGGCGCGAAACAGGTCGAGATCCATCAGCGTCCGTTCAATGCCACCTCGAGCCAGGTCTTGGTCGCCATGGGCGCAGCGCCGCACATTATAGAATCGTGCCGTGCTGCGCGTGGCGGTGACGGTGGTTTAGAATCGCAGCCCTTGAACGCGCCTGTCGCCACCGACATCGATTGGCCCTTGGCCACGCACCAGGTGCTCGCCCGCCTGGGTTTTGGCGTCGTCGGCTATGTGCCCGACGCGGGCCACAAGCGCCTGATCGAGCTGTGCCAGGCCGATGCGCGCATGCGCTCGGTGGTGATGACCACCGAGGAAGAGGGCATCGGCCTGGCCGCCGGCGCCTGGCTGGGCGGCGCCAAATGCGCACTGCTCATGCAGTCGAGCGGCGTCGGCAACATCGTCAACGCCCTCGGCATGGTGCACGAGTGCCGCATCCCAGTGCTCATCGTCGTGACCATGCGCGGCGAATACGGCGAATTCAATCCCTGGCAGGTGCCGATGGGCCAGGCGACCGCGGAGGTGCTGCGCGCCATGGGTGTCGCCGTCCAGCAGGCGAATGCCGCGGCCGAGGTGCCCGCGCACGTCGATGCGGCCGCGCGCCTCGCCTTCGGCGGCTACTGTGCCGCCGCGGTGCTGATCTCGCAGCGGGTCATCGGCATCAAGAGCTTCCAGGAGCAGGCGGAGCAATGACTCTGCTGCGTCGCGACGTCGTCAAGGCGCTGCTCGCCGAGCGCGGCGAGCTGCTGGTGGTCGCCGGCCTCGGCTCGACCGCCTGGGACTGCACCGCCGCGGGCGATTCACCGCTCACCTTCCCGATGTGGGGCGCGATGGGCTGCGCGGCGATGATGGGCCTCGGCCTGGCGCTCGCGCAGCCCAGGCGCCGCGTGCTGGTACTGACGGGGGACGGCGAGATGCTGATGGGCCTGGGATCGCTGGCCACCATCGGCGTGCAGAAACCGCAGAACCTCATGGTCGCGGTGATCGACAACGAGCGCTACGGCGAGACCGGCATGCAGGCGACGCACACCGCGCACGGCGTGAACCTCGCCGCCATGGCGCGGGCAGCCGGGTTTGCCTCGGGCGTGCTGGTGCGCGACATGGCCGGGGTCGCGGCGCTGCGCCACAGCCTGCAGCAGGGCGCGGGCCCGCACTTCGCCCAGATCAAGGTGGCGGCGGAGAAAGTGCCGCTCGTCTTGCCGCCGCGCGACGGCGCCCTGCTCAAGAACCGGTTCCGGCAGGCACTGCTGGGCGCAAGCGCCGCGCTGCAATGAGGCTCGCCGCAGTGCTGCTCGCGGCGCTGCTTGCCTGGCCTGGGCCGAGCGCAGCCCAGCAGCCGCTGCGCCCGTGGCACGGAGGGGTGACGCCGCCGCTGCGCCTCGTCGATACGGCGGGGCGCACGCATCAGCTCTCCGAGTATCGGGGCAAGGTGGTGCTGATCAATTTCTGGGCCACGTGGTGCGCGCCCTGCCGCGAGGAAATGCCCTCGATCGAACGGCTGCGGCGCGCCATGCAGGGCGAGCCGTTCGCGGTGCTGGCGGTGAACCTGGCCGAGCCGCAGGCGCGCGTGCGCCAGTATCTGCAGGCGATGCCGCTCCGTTTTCCCGTCCTGCTCGATCCCGACATGGCGGTGGCGAAGGCCTGGAAGGTGCGCCAGCTCCCGGCGAGCTTCGTCGTCGGGCCCGACGGCCGCATCCGCTACAGCCATGTCGGCGAGCTCGATTGGTCAGGCGGGGCGGTACGCAAGACGATCGCCGAGCTGCTGCCGCGCTAGCGGCCTAGAGCACCTTGCCGGGGTTCATCAGGTCCTGGGGGTCGAGCGCGCGCTTCACCGCGCGCATCAGTTCCAGCTCGAGCGCGTCCTTGTGGCGCCGGATGTCCTCGCGCTTCATCTGCCCGATGCCGTGCTCCGCGGAGATCGAGCCGCCAAGCGCGCCGACGATGCCGTACACGGTGCGGTTCACCTGCTCGCGGCGCGCGAGCAGCGCGGCGTCGCCGACGTTTAAATGGATGTTGCCGTCGCCGATGTGCCCGAACGCGTACAGCGGCGCGCCCGGGAACTGCGCCTGCAGCGCGGCCTCGGCGCGCGCGATGAGCTCGGGGACCTTCGAGACCGGCACCGAAACGTCGTGCTTGACGTTGGTGAACTGCGCCTCCGGGATGCTCTCGCGAATGCGCCACAACGCCAGCGACTGGGCTTCGCTCGACGCGAGCGCCGTGTCCTCGGCTTCCGAGAACTCGCCGAGCGCCAGCTCCACCTGCGTTCTGAGCGCATCCTGGGTGAGCGAGTCGGCGAACTGGGCGAGCACGTACCAGTCGTAGGAGCGCGCCAGCGGGTCGCGCATTGTCGTGTCGTGCGCCAGCACCGCGTCCAGGCAACGTCGCGAGACGAGCTCGAAGGCGCTGATGCGCGCGCCGAGGCGCTCATGCAGGCGCGCCAGCAGCTGCACTGCGTCCGCCGGGCTGCGCAGCCCGATCCACGCGGTCGCGCGCGCCGTCGGCTTCGGGTGCAGCCTGAGCACTGCGGCGGTGATGACGCCGAGCGTGCCTTCCGCGCCGAGGAACAACTGCTTCAGGTCGTAGCCGGTGTTGTCCTTCCGGAGCGCGCGCAGGCCATTCCACACGCGCCCGTCGGGCAGCACCACTTCGAGCCCCAGTACCTGCTCGCGCGCGTTGCCGTAGCGCAGCACGTTGACGCCGCCGGCGTTGGTCGACAGGTTGCCGCCGATCTGGCAGCTGCCCTCGGCGGCGAGCGACAGCGCGAACAGGCGCCCCGCGGCTTCGGCCGCCTGCTGCACCTGCGCCAGCACGCAGCCGGCCTCCGCAGTGAGGGTGTCGTTCAGCGCGTCGATGCTGCGGATGCGATTCAGCCTGGACAATGACAGGACGACTTCCCGGCGCGTGCCGGTCGGCACCGAGCCGCCGCACAAGCCGGTATTCCCGCCCTGGGGCACCACCGCGACGCCCTCGCGCGCGCACAGGCCGACCAGCGCGGCGACCTCGGCGGTGCTCGCGGGCCGCAGCACGCATTCCGCGCTCGCGCTGAATTGCTTGCGCCAGTCGGTCGTGTAGGGCGCCGTGTCCTGGGGCGCCCTGAGCACGTGCTGCTCGCCGATGAGCGCAGCGAACGCGGACTGCAGGCGTGCATCCATGTTGGGTATTATCGCCCGATGGACCCGAACACCCATGATCCGGCCAAAGGCGCGCTGCCCTTCGTCGCCGGCGCCCCGGCGCGCACCATAGAGGAGGCGATGCTGACGCGCCGCAGCGTGCGCGCCTTCAAGCCCGACCCGGTGCCGCGCGAGACCGTGGAGCGCATCCTCGCGCTCGCCAGCCGCGCGCCCTCCGGCTCCAACATCCAGCCCTGGAAGGTCTACGTCGTCGCCGGCGAGGCACGCGACCGGCTCGCGGGCATCATGCACGAGGAGTGCATGCGGCACGGCGACGGCGGCTGGAAGCGCGAGTTCGACTACTACCCGCCGCAATGGCGTGAGCCCTATCTTGCACGCCGCCGCAAGATCGGCTGGGACCTGTACGGGCTGCTCGGCGTCGCCAAGGGCGATCGCGACCGCACGCGGCAGCAGCATGCGCGCAACTACCTCTTTTTCGACGCGCCAGTGGGTCTGGTGTTTACGCTCGATCGCGACCTGCCGGTGGGCGCGTGGCTCGACACCGGGATGTTCGTGCAAGACGTGATG
The DNA here is from genome assembly GCA_029863065.1 of Betaproteobacteria bacterium. Lineage (GTDB taxonomy): Bacteria > Pseudomonadota > Gammaproteobacteria > Burkholderiales > SG8-39 > JAABQT01. Next base: position 1,255 of record JAOTWE010000039.1, on the reverse strand, counting down.
CTCATGGCGCGTGCCTACGGGCTGGATACCTGCGCGCAGGCGGCGATCGCCAATGCGCATGCCATCGTGCGGCGCGAGCTGCAGATTCCGCAGGCGGAGATCGTCGTCTGCGGGATGTCGCTGGGCTACGCGCGCGCCGACGCGGTGGAGAACACGCTGGTGACCGAGCGCGAGCCGGTCGCGCGCTTCGTGAAGTTCTTCGGCTTGTGATGCGCGGCTGGCTGCTTGCGCTGTGGCTGGCGGCGTCCCCGGCCTGGCCGCAGGAGCCGCCGATCGTGGTCGGCGCGGTGGTCTCCGAATCCGGGCAGCTGGCCGATTTCGCCGGCGAGATGCGCAAGGCGCTGATCCTGTGGCAGGAGGGCCGCAATGCGGCGGGCGGCCTGCTCGGGCGGCAAATCGAGCTGCGGCTCCTCGACGACCGATCGGAGGCATCCGCCGCCCTCGGCCTGTACGGGCAACTGATCGAGCGCGAGCGCGCAGATTTGCTCATCGGCCCCTTCGGCAGCGCCGCGTCCGCGGCCGCGGCGGTGATCGCGGAGAACGCGCACCGGGTGCTGGTCAACGCCACCGGGGTGACGCGCGGCGCGCAGCGCGCGAACCGGCGCTACGTGTTCCAGGTACCGGCACCCCTGGCCGAATATGGCGAAGGTGCGCTCGCTCTGGCGCGCGCGGCCGGATATTCGCGGCTGCAGGTCGTGGCGCGCGGCGAGCCCGGGGCGGGCGAAGCCGCCAGCCGCTTCGCCGCAGAAGCGGCGGCGCTGGGTATGCAAGCCGTGACGGTGACGATGGCCGCGGGCACCGCCGACTACGGCGCGCAGATCGCGGCGGCGCGTTCGCGCCGCGCCGAAGCCTGGATTGCGTTCGGCCGCGTCGAGGACGCCGCCGAAATGGTGAAGTCGTTCAAGCGCGCCGGCTACGCGCCATCGATGTTCCTGGCGCAGGGCGCGGCCGAGCCCGGATTCGTGCGGCGCGTCGGGCAGGATGCCGAATTCGCGCTGGGCATCGCCGCCTACGATCCGCGCTTCGCCACGCCGGGCAATGCCGAGTTCGTGGCGCGCTGGCGCAAGCGCTGGACGGGCGAGCCCGGCCTGGCGGCGGCGAACGCCTACGCGGCGGCGCTGGTGCTGGAAGAGGCCGTGCGCGCCGCCGGCACGCTCGATCAGGAGCGGTTGCGCGCGGTCCTGGCCGTGCTCGACACCGAGACGCCGATCGGCCGCTACCGCGTGGGCGAGGGCGGCGTGCAGTTGGGCGCGCG
>JAOTWE010000264.1 GCA_029863065.1 Betaproteobacteria bacterium | reverse complement strand
ACGCCCGCGACCTGCCGCCCGACGCGCACCGTGCGCGGCTCGCCGCCGTCGATCACCAGGATCGCCGCCTGGTCGCCGAAGGTGCCCACCAGGCTCACTTCCAGCGCCTGCGCCGGCGCCGCGGTCAGCGCCAGGACCAGCGCTGCCAGCGCACTACAATGCCGCGTCATGAAACCGGTTGCCATATTCCGCCACGCTCCCAGCGAAGGCCCGGGCTATTTTGCCAGCTATCTCGAGCGCAAGGAGATCGCCTGGCGACTCGTGGCGCTTGACGAGGGCCGCGCCATGCCGCGCAGCGCGCGCGGCTTTGCCGGTCTGGTCTTCATGGGCGGACCCATGAGCGTGAACGACGAGCTGCCGTGGATTATTCCCGCCCTTTCGCTGATCGCCGACGCCGTGCGCCAGGACGTCCCGGTGCTGGGGCATTGCGTGGGCGGACAGCTGCTGGCGCGCGCCTTTGGCGGCGAAGTACGCGCCGCGCCGGTGAAGGAGATCGGCTGGGGTGAGGTGGCGGTCGCCGACAATGCCGTGGCGCACGAATGGCTTGGGCCCGTGCAGGCGTTCGAGGCCTTTCATTGGCACGGCGAGGCGTTCTCCATCCCGCCCGGCGGCACGCGCGTGCTCGAGAACGCGCATTGCGCCAACCAGGCGTTCGCGCTCGGGCGCCACTTCGGCATGCAGTGCCATGTGGAGATGACCGAAGAAATGATCGCCGAATGGCTGCGCGGCGGCGCCGCCGAGATTGCGCTGTCGAAGGACTCGCCTGGCGTACAGGAGGCTGCGGAAATCGGGCGCGACCTGGAGCGGCGCGTAGCCGCGCTGCATGCGGTCGCCGACCGCATCTACGGCCGGTGGTGCGAAGCCTTGTCGCGCAGCTAGCGGATGACTCGGCCGCTCGGAATTTACTGGCTGGGCGAGCGGTTGCTGGCGTGAGCGCGCTCGCGTTGACACCTGCGCTCGGGTTGTTGGATAGTATTGGCATCGGCATCGTCTGGGGCGCGGGCCGGTTCCACAACAAGGGGGCAAGAGATGAAAAGAACTTTCGCAATCCTATTGACTGCTGCCGCCGGTGCAATCTCGCTGCCGGGGCTGGCCGACACCACCGACGTCAAGACGCAGGCCCGGGTGCTCGTTAAGAAAATGGGGGCTCACTGCGCGGACGACCGCCACTGCTTCAACCGCTATCACCCGGCCATCAAGCCGGTGATGACAGCCAGGCCGGGCCAGTACCTCACTTTCGAGACGCGCGATGCGCTCGACTCCGATCTCAACATCAACTCGCTGCCGAAGGACGTGCGGGCGATCGATCTCAACCTCGTGCACCCGCTCACTGGCCCGGTCCACATCGATGGCGCGAAGCGCGGCGATGTGCTGGCGATCACCCTGATCGACATCGAGCCGGACGAATACGGTTACACGACGGTGGTGCCCGGATTCGGTTTTCTTCGCGACCGCTTCCCCGAACCTTACGTGGCCAACTGGAGGCTGACCCGGGTCGAGGCGACATCCGACCAGCTCCCGGGCGTACGCGTTCCCTTCAACGGTTTCATGGGCACGGTGGGCGTGCTACCCGGATTGCCCGAGGTGGATGCCTGGGAGGCGCGCGAGACGCAGCTCGGCAAGGCCGGCGGTGTCGCCCTGCCACCGCAGCCCACCGGCGCGTTGCCCGCTACCGTTTGCGGCCCCAATGGCAGCCACAAGGACAAGTGCCTGCGCACCATCCCGCCACGCGAGAACGGCGGCAACATGGACGTCAAGCAGATGGTGGTCGGCACCACGTTGCTGCTGCCGTGCTTCGTGGACGGCTGCGGACTGTTCATCGGCGACGTGCACTATGCCCAGGGCGACGGCGAGGTCGCCGGGACCGCGATCGAAATGGGCGCCAAGGTCACGGTGCGCACCGAGATCCGCAAGGGCATGGCCTCGATGATGAAGGCGGGACCGCACTTCGAGGGCGGTTCCCAGCTCAAGAAGCTCGAGCCGGACGTGTTCCATGCCACGGTTGCCTACCCGATCAAGAAGGCGGGCGAGGTGCCGCCGCAGCACAAGTATCTGAACGGCGACAAGATCGCGCCGCTCGTCAATCTATCCGAGGACCTCACCATCGCCGCGCGCGGCTCGCTCAACGAGATGATCGACTGGCTGGCCAAGACCTACGGCTGGGAACCGGTGCAGGCCTATGTCTACGCCAGTGTCGCTTGCGACCTGCGGATCAGCAACGTGGTGGACGTGCCCAACTACGCCGTCACCACCATCTGCCCGCTGGAGAACATCCGCAGGTAAGACGGCGGGTGACCGGCGGGGGATCATGAATCGCCGGCGATTCCTCAATCTTGCGGCCGGGTCCGCCGGCTGGGTACTGCTTTGCGGTCACTCGCCCTACCGGCAGTGGATCGTTTACCGCGAGACGCACCTCATCATCCTCACCAGCCGCGACGATGACGGTGCCGACGATCTGGGCGAGAAGTTCGCGGCCATCGTGCGCCGGGCGCTGCCCGACAGCCAGGCGGCGGTCGGGCGCGGGCCGCACGTGCAGCGCATCGCCAGCCTGATCTCCACCCGGCAGGTGGCGGTCGGCGTCCTGTCACGCCCCAACGCGCTGGCCATGTATCACGGAAAAGGCCCATTCCAGCAATACGGAGCCATTCCGTTGCGCGTCCTGGTCCAGAACGAAGCGTATCGGCTCGTGTGCCGCGATGACTTCCTGCCGCAGCATGGCTTTCTGCTTGCCGAGGCGCTGATGCAGAACGGCAACGACCTTGGCCTGTCCATACCCGGACGTGATGCGGCCGACGCCGGCGATATTCCTCCTCACGTGGGCGCGTTGGCTTTCGCGGAGGGACGACCGCTCGATCGGCGCGAGGCGCGCTAGATTATCGGGTTGCCTCGATGACGCGAGCGCTTGTTGCTTGCCTGCTGGCGAGCCTGCCCCTCGGGGCGACGGCGCACGATCTCATTACGGCAGAATCCGCTCAGGCCTACCTTGCCGCCGTAGCGGAGTCGCAAAAAGCGATTGCATCGAAAGAGCCGGCGGCAAAACGCGCGCTGGCGCACCTCGATCTGGGAAAGACGCTGGACGAAATCGGCGAATTGCTCAATCGTGATCTTGCGGCGCATGGAAAAGTGCAGGGGTTGCCATCCAATTACCTGGTGGCCGAGTTGCGGCGCCAAGGCGTGCCGCTCGCCTGGTCGGAGAAGCAGCGCCGATTCGGCGCCAACACGCAAGACTTCGAGCAGGCGCTCGGCCTTGCGCCCCGCGGTCCGCATGCCGCGGAGGCGGGTTTACGCTTGCTGCGGGGACGCTTCTACGACAGTTTCGGCAGCGATCCGCTGGCGGCGGACGAGCCGTGGCCGCGGCTGGCAGCGCAGGTCGCGCTTGCCGAGGAATTGAGCACCCATGATCTGCCAGACGACGCGCGCGAGGAAGTCGAGTTCATCGGCGCGATTCTGCATGCGCGCGCCAGCCTGCGCGCGCCGGACGCCGCTTCGAGACGCAACCATGGCAGGAAGGCAAGCGAAGCGATCGCCGCCTTTGAAGCACGCTACCCGGACAGCCTGCGTAGCGCGGTGATGCCGATCCTGAGAGCCGCGCTGCAGCGGAAATAGCGCGATCAGTCGCGGAAGTTGATGAACTGCAGCGGCACGTCGTCCACCGAGGTCCGCACCAGCTGAATGGCCGCCTGCAGCTCGTCCTTCTTGGCGCCGGAGACGCGCACCAGGTCGCCCTGGATCGAGCCCTGCACCTTCAGCTTCGCATCCTTGATGAGCTTCTGAATTGCCTTCGCCTTTTCCTGCGCAATGCCGACTTTCACGGTCACCACGCGCTTGACCTTGTCGCCCGCCGCCTTTTCCACCGCCCCGAGCTCGAGGCAGCGGATGTCGATGTCGCGCTTCGCCATCCGCTGGCGCAGCACGTCGAGCACCTGCCCGAGCTTGAACTCGTCGTCGGCGAACACCGTCAGCGCCATCTCGGCCTGCTCAATGC
>JAOTWE010000263.1 GCA_029863065.1 Betaproteobacteria bacterium | reverse complement strand
CGGCGTCATGCTCGCCGATTCCGAATACCGGCACGAGCTCGAGCTCGACATCGAGCCGTTCAAGGGGCTGCTGCTGGGCCTGTTTTTCATCGCCGTCGGCATGTCGATCGACCTCGGCCTGTTCCTGCGCTCGCCCCTGCTCATTCTCGCGCTGGCGCTCGGTATCGTCGCCCTGAAGGCGATGCTGCTCTACCCCATCGCGCGCTACTTCGGTTACTGTGCGCCCGCCGACGCGCTCGTGTTCGCGCTCGGCCTGTCGCAGGCGGGCGAATTCGCGTTCGTGCTGTACGCCGCCGCCGGCGAGATCCTGCCGCGGCCGACACTCAGCCTGCTGAATGCCAGCGTCGCCACCTCGATGGTAACGACGCCGTTCCTCATGATCCTCTACGAGCGCGTGCTCGCGCCGCGCCTCGCCATGGGCGCCAAGCGCGCGGCGGACGTGATCGAGGAAGCCAACCCGGTGATCGTCGCCGGCTTCGGGCGCTTCGGCCAGGTGGTGACGCGCGTGCTGAACGGCCTGCGCATCCACGCCACGCTCATCGACCACGACCCGAACCAGATCGAGCTGGTGCGCCGCTTCGGCTCCAAGGCCTACTACGGCGATGCCTCGCGCATGGACGTGCTGGAAAAAGCGGGCATTGCCTCGGCGCGCCTGCTCATCGTCGCGCTCGACGATCACGTTGCAGCGCTGGCGCTGGTGCGTCGCGTGCGCAAGCGCTATCCGCAGCTCAAGATCATCGCGCGCGCCCACAGCCGCAGCGATGCCTTCGAGTACGTCGACATGGGCATTCCGGCGGTGCGCGAGACCTTCGGCGCGGCGCTCGAGGCCGCGGAAGCGGCGCTGCGCGCGCTCGACTATGGGCCCCTGGCGGCGCACCGCGTGGTGTCGCGCTTCAAGCGCCACGACGAGGAGATGCTCGCCGAGCAAAGCCCGCACCGCGGCGAGATCAAGGAGTTGATCGCCATGCAGCAGCGCGGCCGCGAGGACTTGGAGCGGCTGCTGCGCAGCGAGGAGCAGGCGCCGCCGCCGGCGCCCAAACCGGCGCCCGCTAGCGCCGGTTGACGAGCACGATGCCGCCGCCCACCAGCAGCGCCGCGGCGGCGAACGCCGGCGTGAGCGTCTCGCCGAGCACCGCCACGCCGGCGAGCACGCCGAACAGCGGCGTCATGAACGAGAACACCGCGAGCCGCCCGGCCAGGTAGCGCGTGAGCAGCCAGAACCACGCCAGGTAGCTGGCGAAGGCGACGATCGCGCCCTGGTAGGCGAGGCTGGCGAGCGCGAACGGCGTGAGCGCCACGACGCCGGGCTCGCCCAGCAGCAGCGAGGAGGCGAGCAGCACGGGCACGGCCACCGCGAGCTGGTAGAACAGCGTCTTCGCCGCGCTGGCGCGCGAGAGCGACGTGGCGCGGATCAGCACCGTGGTCGCGCCCCAGAGCACCGCGGCCACGACGCCGAAGAAGTCGCCGAGGAGCGTCGCGCCCTGCGCGGCGAGGAAGCCGTCGCCGAAGGCGAGCGCCACGCCGGCAAAGGCGAGCGCCACGCCGAGCCACTGCGCGCGCACGAGGTGCTCGCCCGGCACCCACCAGTGCACACCGAGCGCGGTGACGATCGGCGCGAGGTAGATAAACACCACCATGCGCGAGGCCGCGGTGTGCTCGAGGCCGGCGTAGATGAAGACGAACTCGCCGCCGAACAGCAGCCCCGCGCCGATGCCGGCGGCGAGCGTGCCGTCGCGCGAGAACAGCGCGATGCCGCGCCAGCGCGCCCAGGCGAGCAGCAGCCCGGCCGCGAGGATCGTGCGCAGCGCCGCCTGCATCACCAGCGACACGTCCGGCGCGGTCAGCTTGATCGCCACCTGCTGGAATCCCCAAAGCGCCGTCAGCACCAGCATGAGTGAGAAAGCCTGTGCGTCCAGGGGCTTGCGGTCGTCCATGGCGCTTAGCTATTGCCTATGAGGGTGATGCCGACAAGTCATTGGAGCGCCGGGGCGCGGGCCGATAGAGTCCAAGCTTTCATCAATCAATCAAGAGGTATCGATAGATGTTTACGAATCGCGAAGGACAGAGGGTACCCCAGGTCAGCTTCCGCACGCGCGCGGGCGGCGAGTGGCAGACCGTGACCACGGACGAGATCTTCAAGGGCCGCACGGTGGTGGTGTTCTCGCTGCCCGGCGCCTTCACCCCGACCTGCTCCTCCACGCACCTGCCGCGCTACAACGAGCTCGCGCCCGTGTTTCGCGCCAACGGCGTGGACGAGATCGTGTGCATTTCCGTGAATGACGCCTTCGTCATGAACGAGTGGGCGAAGGAACAGGAGGCCGCGAATGTGCGCCTGCTGCCCGACGGCAACGGCGAGTTCACCGAGAAGATGGGCCTGCTCGTCGACAAGGCCGAGCTCGGCTTCGGCAAGCGCTCCTGGCGCTATTCGATGCTGGTGAAGGACGGCGTGATCCAGAAAATGTTCATCGAGCCGCAGAAGCCCGGCGACCCATTCGAAGTCTCGGATGCCGACACGATGCTCGCCTACATCAACCCCAACGCAAAGAAGCCCGACCAGGTGGCGGTCCTGACGCGCGAGGGTTGCAGCTTCTGCGCCAAGGCGAAGGCGCTGCTCACGCAGATGGGCTACGACTACGCCGAAATCCCCCTCGACCACAAGGTGCGCACCAAGGCTGTCGGCGCCATTGCCGGCGCGCAGACCGTGCCGCAGGTGTTCATCAACGGCGTGCACATCGGCGGCTGGGAAGCCCTCGAGCAGTGGGCGAAGAAAGCCGCCTGAGGCGGACCTGTTCTACACGGAGGAAAACATGAACGCGAAGACTGACAAGAACGCCGGCAAGTGCCCGGTCATGCACACGAGTGCTGGAGCAAGGTCGAACCGGGACTGGTGGCCGAACCAGCTGAACCTCAAGGTCCTCCACCAGAACTCCGCCCTGTCCGATCCCATGGGCGAGGCGTTCAACTACGCGAAGCAATTCAGGAAGCTCGATCTGAAGGCCCTGAAGAAGGACCTGCGCGCGCTGATGACCGGCTCGCAGGACTGGTGGCCGGCCGATTTCGGCCACTACGGGCCGCTGTTCATACGGATGGCGTGGCACAGCGCCGGCACGTACCGCATCGGCGACGGCCGCGGCGGCGCCGGGGCCGGCCAGCAGCGCTTCGCGCCGATCAACAGCTGGCCCGACAACGCGAACCTCGACAAGGCGCGGCGCCTCCTCTGGCCGATCAAGCAAAAGTACGGCGACAGGATCTCGTGGGCCGATCTGATGATCCTCGCGGGCAACGTCGCGCTCGAGTCGATGGGCTTCAAGACGTTCGGCTTCGCCGGCGGACGCGCGGATGTCTGGGAGCCCGACGAGACCGTCTACTGGGGCCCTGAGGGCAAATGGCTGGCCGACGAGCGCTATAGCGGCGACCGCGAGCTGCAGAATCCGCTGGGCGCCGTGCAGATGGGCCTGATCTACGTGAACCCGGAAGGTCCGAATGGCAAGCCCGATCCGCTCGCCGCGGCGCGGGACATCCGCGAAACTTTCGCGCGCATGGCGATGAACGACGAGGAAACCGTGGCGCTGATCGCCGGCGGCCACACCTTCGGCAAGACCCACGGCGCGGGCGACGCATCGCTGGTCGGCCCGGAGCCGGAGGCCGCCAGCATCGAAGAACAGGGCCTCGGCTGGAAGAGCCGGTTCGGCAAAGGCAAGGGCGGCGACGCGATCACCAGCGGCCTGGAAGTCACCTGGACCCCGACGCCGACGAAGTGGAGCAACAACTTCTTCAAGAACCTGTTCGAGTACGAATGGGAGCTGACCAAGAGCCCGGCCGGCGCCCATCAGTGGACGCCGAAGAACGGCGCGGGCGCAGGCACGGTGCCCGATGCGCACGACGCCTCCAAGCGCCACGCGCCCTCCATGCTCACCACCGACCTCTCCCTGCGCGTCGACCCCGCCTACGAGAAGATCTCGCGGCGCTTCTACGAGAATCCGGAT
>JAOTWE010000262.1 GCA_029863065.1 Betaproteobacteria bacterium | reverse complement strand
CTGGATCGACAAGATCCGCGACAAGATCCGCGGCCGCATCGTGCTGCCGCCCGACATCCAGGGCAATCCCGAGGCGCTGGTGCTGGTGACGCAACTGCCGACGGGCGAGGTATTGCAGGCGAAGCTCGTCATTTCCAGCGGCCACCCGGCCTATGACGACGCGGTGGTGCGCGCAATCCTCAATTCCTCGCCGTTGCCTAAGCCCGACAATGCAGGGTTCTTCCAGCGGGCGCTCGAGCTGAAGTTTCGGCCGCAGGACTGAAATATAATCGGGCCAATGAGAAATCTGCTCGCGGCAATCCTTTTCGCATGCGCCGCGTGGCCGGCCCAGGCGCAACTTTCCATCGAGATCACCGGTGCCGGCGGGCAGCGCATTGCCATCGCCGTCGCGCCGCTCGCCGGCGAAGGCGCGCTGCTCGACGGCGCGAACGCGAGCATCAGCGCGATCGTGCGCGCCGACCTGGAAAGAAGCGGCCTGTTCCGCGGCCTGGAAGTGCCGCGCCTGGTGCCGCAGCTGACCGAAGCCTCGAGCGTGAACTACGCGGAGTGGCGCTCGCGGCTGGCCGACACGCTGGTGCTCGGCTCGGTCGCGGCGCGGCCGGACGGACGTTTCGAAGTGCGCTTTCGCCTCTATGACGTGGTCAGGCAGGTGGCGCTGGGCGGCGTCGCCTACACCCTGACGCGCGAGCAGGTGCGCGCCACGGCGCACCGCATCGCCGACTACGTCTACGAGAAGCTCACCGGCGAGAAGGGCGTGTTCTCGACGCGCATCGCCTACGTGGTGAAGCGCGGCGAGCGTTTCGAGCTGCAAGTCGCCGACGCCGACGGCGCCAACGAGCAGGCGATGCTCGTGTCCGCCGAGCCGATCATCTCGCCGGCCTGGTCGCCCGACGGCCGGCGCCTCGCGTACGTGTCGTTCCAAAACAAGAAGCCGATCGTCTACGTGCAGGACATCGAGGTGCCCAAGCAGCAGATCGTCGCCAATTTCAAGGGCTCGAACTCGGCGCCGGCCTGGTCGCCCGACGGCCGGCGCCTCGCGCTGGTGCTGACGCGCGACGGCAACTCGCAGATCTACCTCATCAACCCGGACGGCAGCAACCTGCAGCGCCTGACGCGCTCGAGCGGCATCGATACCGAGCCGTTCTTCTCGCCCGACGGCCAATGGCTGTTTTTCACCTCGGATCGCGGCGGCAGCCCGCAGATCTACCGCATGCCGGCCGCGGGCGGCGACGCGCAGCGCGTCACCTTCGAGGGTAGCTACAATGTTTCCCCGCGCGTCAGCCCGGACGGCAAGAATCTCGCCTTCATCATGCGCGATGGCAGCCGCTTCCAGGCGGCGCTGCTCGATCTCAATACGCGGCAGGTGCAGGTACTGACCGACAGCGACCTCGACGAGTCGCCCAGCTTTGCGCCCAACGGCCGCCAGATCCTGCTGGCGACGATCATCGCCGGCCGCGGTGTGCTGACTTCGGTGTCCGCCGACGGGCGCGTCAAGCAACGCCTCACGGTCAGCGCCGCCGACGTGCGCGAGCCGGCCTGGGGGCCCCTGAATAAATGACAAGGAGTTCGATCATGCGAGCACTCTGGATTGTCCTCATCGCCTCGGCGCTGGCCGCCTGCGCTACGACACAGACCCCCGACACGCAACCGCCGGCCGGGGTCGAGGATCGCGCGCCCGGCGCGACGCGGCCCGCGCCCGGCACGCAGTCGGTGCCGTCGACGCCGGTCACCGGCGTCGACCTCTCCGCGGGCAGGCCGGCGTCCGACGCCGGCAATCCGCTCCGCGATCCCGCGAGCATCCTGTCGCAGCGCTCGGTGTATTACGACTTCGACAAGTACGACATCGGCGACGAATTCAAGCCGGTGATCGAGGCGCATGCCAAGTACCTGCGCGAGCATGGCGTCGTCAAGATGCTGATCCAGGGCAACACCGACGAGCGTGGCAGCCGCGAGTACAACATCGCGCTCGGCCAGCGCCGCGCCGAAGGCGTGAAGCGCATGCTGCTGCTGCTCGGCGCACGCGAAGAGCAGGTCGAAGCGGTCAGCCTGGGCGAGGAAAAACCGAAGGAGACCGGCCACGACGAGGAGGCCTGGGCGCGCAACCGGCGCAGCGACATGCTGTACCCGGGCGAGTACTGACATGCGCGCCGTGCGCGGGCTCGCCGCGGCGCTCCTGATCGCGTGGATCGGCACCGCTCAGGCGCAACTCTTCGGCGGCGACGACCAGGCACGCCGGCGCATCGAGCAGGTGCGCACCGAGGTGCTGCTCAACCTGCAGCAGATCGAGGAGCGCATGAAAACCCTCGAGGCGACCGCGGTCGAGCGGCGCGCGATCCTCGATCTCGCCGGCCAGCTCGACGCGCTGCGCACGGACCTGGCGCAGTCGCGCGGCCAGATCGAGGTGCTGGTGCACCAGATGGAAGTCGCCGAAAAGCGGCAGAAGGACCTGTACGTCGACATCGATACGCGCCTGCGCAGGCTCGAGCAGGCGGCCGAGCAGCAGGCCACGGCGGGGGCCAGGCCGCCGGCGGATGCCGGGCCCTCGGACGAGGAAAAGCGCGCCTACGAGAGCGCGCTCAACCAGTTCAAGGTCGGCAACTACTCGGCGGCGATCGATCTGCTGGGGCAGCTCCTCGCCAAGTACCCGAACGGCAAGCTCGCGCCCAACGCCCAGTATTGGATCGGCATGGGCTACTCGGGGCGGCGCGACTACCGCAACGCCATCACCGCGCTGCAAAAGGTCGTCGCGCAGTGGCCGCTCGATCCGAAGGCGGCGGACGCGATGCTGTCGATCGCCAGCGCCCAGGAAGCCATGGGCGACGTGAAGTCAGCGCAGGCGACGCTGCAGGACGTATTGGCGAAGTACCCCGGCAGCACGGCCGCCGACCAGGCGCGGCTGCGCTTGCAGCAGTCGGTCAGGCGCTGAAGGCCGTCGTCCTCCTCTCGGGCGGACTGGATTCCGCCACGGCGCTCGCCTGGGCGCGGCGCGAGGGCTACGAGTGCCACGCGCTGTCGGTGGACTACGGCCAGCGGCATGGCGCGGAGCTCGAGGCGGCCAGGCGTATCGCGAAGCGGCTTGGGGTGACCGCGCACAGGGTGGTGAAGGTCGACCTCGCGCAATTCGGCGGTTCGGCGCTGACGGACAAGGGCATCGCCGTGCCCGACCAGGGGGTGAAGGCGGGAATCCCCGCCACTTACGTCCCCGCGCGCAACACCATCCTGCTTTCTCTCGCGCTCGCCTGGGCCGAGACCCTGCAGGCGCCGCACATCTTCATCGGTGCAAACGCGGTGGACTACTCGGGGTACCCGGACTGCCGGCCGGAGTACTTGAAGGCCTACGAAGCGATGGCCAACCTGGCGACCAAGGCCGCAATGGAGGGCCGGAAGATCAGCATTCGCGCACCGCTCATCGACCTTTCCAAGAAAGACATCCTGAGATTGGCGGTGGAGCTCGGGGTGGATCCGTCGGAGACGGTGACTTGCTATCAGCCGGACGCCGAAGGACGCGCGTGCGGCGCTTGCGATGCGTGCCGCATAAGAAAAAGCGGGTTCGAGGACGCGAAAATCCGCGATTCAACGCGCTATCAACGCTGAATCGGTGGCGAATCGGGGGCGAGGGCTGATAAAATCGCGCCCTTTCCCCTGGGGGCCGTTAGCTCAGCTGGTAGAGCAGCGGACTTTTAATCCGTTGGTCGGCGGTTCGAATCCGCCACGGCCTACCAATCTCTCGAGGGCTGGGCGCAAGCCTAGCCCATCTTTCGGCAGACCCGGCGCAGGGCTCAGCGATTCGAGTCCCTGAGCGATTCCCAGAGGTCCACGGCCACCAGGACGATTCCGCCGATCACAACGATGGTCAGCGGAAGTTCCTTCAGCTTTATTACGATCGGACCGTAATACCCCACGAAAAGCGTCATGGCGACGATACCGGCAAGGACATTGAAGCGCATGTGTTTTCCTCGGTTCGGCGGCGCGCCTATCGCGTTCCGTAGAGTTTTGTGGGGAGCCAATAGACGAGATCGGGGATGGTGTAGACCA
>JAOTWE010000261.1 GCA_029863065.1 Betaproteobacteria bacterium | reverse complement strand
TTCCCTCCATGTTCGAGCCGATCCACGGCTCGGCCTTCGACATCGCCGGCAAGGGCGTCGCCAATCCGATCGCCACCTTCTGGACCGCGGCGATGATGCTCGAGCATCTGGGCGAGCCCAAGGCCGCGGCCCGGCTGATGAAGGCGATCGAGCGCACCACCGAGGAGCAGGTGTTCACGCCGGATCTCGGCGGCGTGCATGACACGCGCGCGGTGACGAGCGCGGTCAAGCGCGCGCTGTAGTGCTGCACGCCGATAGCGCAAGGAACCGCCTCACCGGCATCGGCCTCATCTCGCTCACTTACGTCATGTTCGCGCTGCTCGACGGCAGCGCGAAGTGGCTGGTGCAGAGCGTGCCCGTGATCATCGTCGTTTGGCTGCGCTTTCTCACGCAGACCCTGATTGCCGCGGCACTCCTGTTCCCGCTGCGCGGGCGCGCGCTGGTGCGCACCCGCCACCTGCGCTGGCACGTCGTGCGCGGCCTGATGTTCTGCGTCATGACCGGCATGAACTTCTGGGCGCTGCAGTATCTCCTGCTCACGGTCACGGCCTCGATCTTCTTCACGGTGCCGATCCTCATTGCGCTGATGAGCGCGCCGCTCCTCGGCGAAAGGATGGACGCGAAGCGCTGGGCGGCGATCCTCGTCGGCTTTGCCGGCGTGCTCGCCATCGTGCGCCCGGGCTCGGCGGCCTTTCACCCGGCGATGCTGCTGTCGATGGTGAACGCCATCCTCTACGCCGCCTTCAACTTGATGACGCGCAAACTCGCGGCCTACGACCTGCCCGAGACTATCCAGTTCCTACCGGCGGTGGTGGCGAGCGTGGTGCTTGCGCCCTTCGCGCTTGCCGCCTGGCAGTCGCCGCCGGGCGCTTTCGAATGGTTCGTGCTGTGCATGATGGGCGTGTTCGGTGGCACGGGGCATTACCTGCTCGCGATGGCGCACCGCTACGCCCCGGCGAGCACGCTCGCGCCCTTTCTCTACCAGCAGATCCTGTACATGGCGCTGTTCGGCTACCTTGTTTTCGGCAGCGTGCCCGACGCCGCGGTGTGGATGGGCGCGGCCATCGTCATCTCGAGCGGGCTGTACCTGTTCGCGCGCGAGCGCCGCGGGCGTTAGGCTAGACTGCCCCCGAGGAGGGGGAATGCTGGACAGCGTTTCGATTCCACTGTGGCTGGCGCTCGCCGGCGCGATCCTCGCGGCCTGGGCGTTCTACGAACACGTGCTGATGCCGGCATTGCGCTGGATGGTGATGCATCCCGCAAACCAGGTTATCGACGAGATGGGGAAACGGCTGCGCATCGGCATCCGCCCATTCCAGCGCACGCGCCGCCAGGCGCTGATCCACCGCCTGCTTACCGATCCGAAGGTGCAGCAGGCCGCCGAAGCGTACGCGCGCGAGCACAACGTTTCCGTGATCGCCGCGCTGCACCGCGTCGAGCGCTATGCGCGCGAAACGGTGCCGGCGTTCAACGCCTACCTCTATTTCCGCATCGGCTACTGGCTCGGCAAGCGCTTCGCGCAGCTGCTGTACCGCGTGCGCCTGGGCTACGTCGACGTCGAGAACCTGCAGCGCGTGGCGCCGGACTCTACCGTGGTGTTCGTCATGAACCACCGCTCCAACATGGATTATGTGCTGGCGGGCTACCTCGCCGCGGACCAGACGGCGCTGTCCTACGCCGTGGGCGAATGGGCGCGCATCTGGCCGCTCTCCGCGCTCATCCGCTCGATGGGCGCCTACTTCGTGCGCCGCGATTCGCGGGATGAGCTGTACCGGCGCGTGCTCGAGCGCTACATCGTCATGGCTACCGAGGCCGGCGTGCCGCAGGCGGTGTTCCCGGAGGGCGGCCTGACGCGCGACGGGCGCATGCGCGAGCCCAAGCTCGGCGCCATCGATTACATGATGCGGGGCTTTCGCACCGATGGCGACCGCGATCTGGTGTTCGTGCCGCTCGGCATCAACTACGACCGCGTGCTCGAGGACCGCACGCTCTTGCGCGCGCTCGATCCGGAGGCGACGCCGCGCGGCAAGCTGCGCGCCCTGGGCACGACCTTCAGCTTCTTCCTGCGCAACCTGTGGCTCGCATTGCGCAGCGAGTGGCACCGCTTCGGCTACGCCTGCGTCAACTTCGGCGCGCCGGTGTCCATGCGCGCCTACTGCGAGGAAAGGAACCTCGACTTCCACAAGCTCGCGGGCGAGGCGCGCAAGCGCGCCATGGCGGAGCTCGGCCGGCACCTGATGGACACCGTGGGTAAAATCGTGCCGGTGCTGCCGGTGCCCCTGATCGCCACCGTGTTCGTGCGCCACGGCGAGAAGGCGATCTCCGAGCTCGAGCTGAAGGCCGAAGTCGGCGCCCTGATCGACGCCCTGGCGGCGCGCGGCGCGCATATCTACGTGCCGCGCAAAGATTTCGACTACGCGGTGCACGTCGGCCTGCGCATGCTGACGCTGCGGCGCCTGGTCGGTGAGCGCGAGGGCCTGTTCTTCTCGCGGTCCGAGGAGCTGCCGCTGCTGCGCTACTACGCGAATTCCATCGCCCACCTGCTGCCGGCCGCCTGACAGTTGCTGACGCCGGCAAGCCGGCATCTGCAGCACTAGTTCTCCCCTCTGACGCTTGCTGATCCACGCTCGCGCGACACGCGCATACGATCGGCTCATCCTGGAACCAGGAAGCAAAGAGAGAACAACATGGACATGACCGTACTGATCGTCGACGACACCGAAGACAATATCACCGTGCTCGAGCGGCAGGTCCGCAAGGCCGGCAACCACGTCGTCCGCGGCTTCACCGACCCCGCGCTGGCGCTGCACTGGTGCGAGGTCGGCAATCCGGACCTCGTCTTTGTCGACTACATCATGCCGCACGTCAACGGCCTGGAATTCCTGCAGCGCTTCCGCGCCCTTCCCGGCCACGACGACATTCCGCTAGTGATGATCACCGCGTGCGGCGAAGCAGAGTTGCGCCAGGCCGCCCTGGAAGCGGGCGCTACCGAGTTCCTGACCCGACCGGCGCAGCCGATCGAGATCGTGGCGCGCACGCGCAACCTGCTGCGCCTGCGCGCCGTCACGCGCAAGCTCGCCGACCAGACCGACTGGCTGCAGCGCGAGGTGCGCAATGCCACCGGACAGATTGAGCGCCGCGTGCGCGAAATGCTGTTCAGCCTGGGCCGCGCTGCGGAATTCCGCGACCCGGAAACGGGCGCGCACATCCAGCGCATGGCGAACTATTCGCGCCTGATCGCCGAGCGCCTAGGCCTGTCGGCGGAAATGCGCGACACGTTGCTGCAGGCCGCGCCGATGCACGATATCGGCAAGCTCGGCATTCCCGACGAGATCCTGCTCAAGCCGGGCAAGCTCACTGCGGCAGAATTCGAGGTCATGAAGCGCCACCCGATGCACGGCTACGAGATGCTGCGCCACAGTGACGTGCCGCTGATCCAGGCGGGCGCCACCATCGCCCTGACGCACCACGAGAAATGGGATGGCAGCGGCTACCCGAACAAGCTCGCCGGCGCCGACATCCCGCTGCTGGGGCGCATTGTTGCGGTCGCTGACGTGTTCGACGCCGTCACTTCGGTGCGCCCGTACAAGCCGGCCTGGGACCTGGAACGCTCGGCGACGTTGCTGCGCGAGCAGTCCGGGAAGCACTTCGACCCGGCCTGCGTGCAGGCGTTCTTTGCCGCCTGGCCGCAGGTGCTCGAGACCCGCGAGACCTACCGCGACCCGGTGGATACCAACGAGCGGCTGACGAAGGCGGGCATCGCGCGCCACATGAACGTGGTCGCGCCGCTGCGCTGATTTAGCGCCGCCGGCCGCGCATCTCGCGGTTGGCGTCGAGCAGGTCCTGGCGCAGCTTCTCGCGCTCCTCGGGCGTGAAGCGTTGCTCGCGGCGCTGCTCGCGGCGCTGCTCGCGGCGCAACTCCTCGCGGTTGCCGCGCTCGCGCTCGCTCGGCACCAGGCCCTGCTTCTGCCCCTGCACGCCCCGCCCGCCGCGGTCCTGGGCGTGCGCGGGCGCGGGCGCGTTCGCGAGGAACACG
>JAOTWE010000260.1 GCA_029863065.1 Betaproteobacteria bacterium | reverse complement strand
TCTGTCGGTGGCGCTGTTCTTCGTCCTGAGCCTGCGCCGTGCGCCTCCTGCCGTCTGACCCGGTCCGGCGCGGGCGCGTCAAATTCGCGGCGCTCGGGCTGTTCTTCGCCGCGCCCTTCGTGCTCGCCTGGCTCGCGTACTGGCTGGACTGGGCGCCGGGCGCGGCCTCCAATTACGGCGAACTGATCACGCCGCCGCGCCCGCTGCAGGCGCCGGTGCTCGCCGACCTGCGCGGCAAGTGGGTGCTGGTCAGCTTCGACGCTGCGTCCTGCGACGCGTATTGCGAGAAGAAGCTCTACTTCATGCGCCAGCTGCGCCGCGCGCAGGGCAAAGACCAGGAGCGCGTCGAGCGGCTGTGGTTGCTCACCGGCGCCGGCCGGCCGCGCGCCGCGCTGCTCGCGGCCATCGAGGGTACGCACGTAGCGCCGGCCGCGGCGCTCGGCGCGGGCTTTCCCGTCGCCGGCACGCTGACCGACCACGTCTACGTCATCGACCCGCTCGGCAACCTGATGATGCGCTATCCGCGCGATCCGGATCCGTCGCGCATGCTCAAGGATCTGCAGCGCCTGCTGAAGGTTTCGCGTATCGGCTGAGGCCGAGCCGCGCGCCGCGCCGGTGCGCGAGCAGGTAGAGCGAGGGAACGACCAGCAGGCTCACGAACATCGAAAAGAGCAGCCCGAACACCATGCACACCGCGAGCGGCCGCAGCATCTCCGAGCCTTCACCCAGGCCGATGGCGAGCGGCGACATGCCGACCACCGTAGTGAGCGTGGTCATGAGGATCGGCCGCAGCCGCAGGCGCGCCGACTCGATGATCGCCTCGAGGAGCGCCCGGCCGCGCTGGCGCAGCAGCTCGATGTACTCGACCAGCACGATGGCGTTGTTCACCACCACGCCGATCAGCATGATGATGCCGAGCCAGACCGGCATGGACAGCGGCAGCCCCGTGGCGAGCAGCCCGATGACCACGCCGATCAGCGCGAAGGGCACGCCGAGCATGATCACCGCGGGATTGCGCAGCGATTCGTATTGCACGGCCATCACCACGAAGACCAGGAACAGCGCCAGCCCGGCGAGCGTGGCGACCAGCGCATTGCCCCGCTGCAGGCTGTCGTAGGCGCCGCCGAAGTACAGCGAATAGCCCGGCGGCAGTTCGAAGCCGCGCAGGTCCTCGCGCAGGTCGCGCACCACCGCGCCGAGCGGCAGCTCGCCGGTGAGCGCCGCGCTTACCTCGACGATGCGGCGCTGGTTCTCGCGCCGGATCTCGGTTGGCGCCACCACCAGCTCGACCCGCGCCACGTCGCCGAGATACGCCGCGCGAGCCCCGCCCTGCGCGCCAAAGAGCAGGATCGCCTCCATTGCCGCCGGGCTGTCGATCGTGCCTTGCGGCAGGCGCACGCGCACGTCGTAGGCGCGGTCGGCCTCGATGAAGTTGCTCACCACGACGCCGTCGAGCGCCACGCGCAGCGCGCGTCCCACCTGCGTGACGTCCACGCCCAGCTCGGCGGCGCGTGTGCGGTCGATGCGCACGGCGAATTCCTGGCGCTGCTCCTCGGCCGAATGCTGTGCGTTGCGCAGACCCGGGCGGCCGCGCAGGCGCTCGACCAGCCGGTCGCCGAGCGACGCCAGCACCTCGAAATCCGGGCCCTGCACGCGCACGCTGATGTCCTCGTCGGCGCGCGAAAGGCGCACCCCGCGGATGCCTGAGGGGCTCGCCAGCACCTTGACCCCGGCAAGCTGCTCCGCGGTCACCGCACGGGTGAAGCCGCTCACCCATTGCTCGACGCTCTTTGCGCGCTCCGCGACCGGCACCAGCTGGATGCTGAGCGTGCTGCGGTTGGGACGCTCGCGCTGCGTGCGGCCAAAGATCGAGCCGCCGACGAAGACCGAGAGGCCCTGGACGGCGCCCTGCGCGCGCGCCAGCCGCTCGAGCCGCTGCACGGTGCGATCCATCTCATCGAGCGCGTTGCCCGGATCGGTGTAAACCCGCACCTGCACGCGGCCGTCATCCATCGTGGGCAGGAAGGCCTGCTTGCCGGTAAGCTGGGCAAAGAGTGCGCCGAAGCCGGCGAGCAGGGCGAGCGCGCACGCCACCACCAGCCACGGCGCCCTGAGCAGCGCTGCGACTACTGGCACGTAGAGGCGCTGCGTGCCGCCGACGAAGGCCTGCACCGCGCGTGTCACGCGCGAGGGAGCACTCTGCCGGCCGCGTGCAGCGAGCGCCGGCACAAGCGTCACCGCGACCACGAGCGAGGCGACGATCGAGGCCGTGATGGTGAAGATCAGCTCGCGGAACAGCAACCCGACCAGCCCGCTGATGAACAGAAACGGCAGCACCGCGGCGAGGTTGGTGCTGGTGGCGGCGATGATCGGGCTGGTGACCTCGGCGGCGGCGTTTTCGGCCGCGTCGATGCCCGCTTCGCCTTCGCGCTGGTGGCGCTCGATGTTCTCCAGCATGACGATGGTGTTGTCCACCAGCATGCCGATGCCGAGCGCGAGGCCGCCGAGGGTCATGAGGTTCAGCGACAGCCCGCCCAGCGCCATGATGACGAAGGCGATCATGATCGAGATCGGGATCGCGCTGCCGATGATGAGCGTGCCGCGCACGCTGCCGAGGAAGCCGTACACCACCAACATCGCCAGCGTTGCACCGATGAGCGCGGCGAGCGTCGCGTTGTCGAGCGACTGGCGCACGTACACCGCCTGGTTGGAAACGAGATCGACCTCCACGTCCTCGGGTACGAGCCGGCGCTCGCGCAGCTCGACGAGGCGCGCGTTCACCACCTCGGCGACATCCACGGTGTTGGCGGTGGGCTGCTTCTGCACCGATACGCGCACGCCCGGTGTGCCGTTGTAGCGCACGCGGATGCGCTCGTCGCCCTGGGCATCGATCACCTGCGCCATCTCGGACAGGGGCACCGACGTGCCGTTCGGGAGCCGGATCGGAAGCGCGCCGAGCGCGGCGATGCTCTGCAGGCGTCCCGCGGTGCGGCTGGTGTACTCCTGCTCGGCCATGCGCAGGCGACCGGCGGGCGAGTCGATGTTGCCGCGCTCGATCGCCTGTACGATCGCTTCGATTGAGAGCCCGAGGCCGGCGAGACGGCGCTGGTCCGGGAGCACGTGCACTTCGCGCACCAGGCCGCCGCCGACCTCGACCGCGGCGACACCCGGCAGGTTGAGGAAAAACTTGGCGAACACGTCGTCGGTCCAGGTGCGCAGCTCGGTCATGCCGCGCAGCGGCGAGCTCACCACGAACTCCATCACCGGGATCTGCGAGGGGTCGCGCTTGAAGATGATCGGCGGATCGATGGTGCCCGGCAGGATGCGCTTGGCGCGATCCAGGCGCGTGCTCGCGTCGCGCAGGGCGACGTCGATGTCCTTGCCGTAGTCGAAGTAGAGCTCGAGCTCGGCGGTGCCCTCGAGGGTGGTCGACTCCACGCCGCTCGAATCCTCGGTGATCGCCAGTTGCTCCTCGATCTGGCGCGTCACCTGGTCTTCCATGATATTCGCGGGCACTGCCGGGTCGAGGATGCGCACACCGATCTGCGGATAGATCAGCTGCGGCAGCAGGTCGATGGAGAGCCGGCTCAGCGCAAACACTCCCAGAACGATCGCGGTGAGCGTCAGCATCGCCGTGCTCACCGGATGGTGGATGCACCAGACGGCGGTGCCGCCGCGGCGCACGGCTAGCTGTCGCGCGCCGGGCGCGGCGCCACCGGCTTCACGCGCTGCCCGGCGCTGAGCCCGAGAAAGCCCTTCACCACTACCTGCGCGCCGCGCTCGAGGCCGTCGCGGATCTCGACGCGGTCCGCCAGGCGCAGGCCGCTCGCAACGCTGGTGCGCTGCACGGTGCCGCCCGAGGGCTGGTAGACGAAGACGAACTCGCCTTTCACGTCGCGTTGCAGGGCGGCGAGCGGCACCACGAGCTGCTCGCGGCTCCCGGTGGCGAGCACGACACGGCAGAATTGGCCGGGGCGCGCGCCCTTCGGCACCGGGTTGAGCACCACTTCGACCCGCCCAGTGCGCGTCGCCGGATCGATCGC
>JAOTWE010000038.1 GCA_029863065.1 Betaproteobacteria bacterium | reverse complement strand
CGCCTGGGAGAAGGTGAAGGGCCGCTATCCGTCGACTTCGCTCGATTTCTCCGGAGAACTCGACGACATCCAGGAGAGCCTCGACGCGATGCCGGTGCTGTTCCTGCTCGGCGTAGGGCTCATCTACCTGATCCTCGCGGCGCAATTCCGCAGCTACTGGCAGCCGGCGATGATTCTCGCCACTGTGCCGCTCGCGTTCACCGGCGTGGTGTTTGGCCTGCTCGCCTCAGGCAATCCGCTGTCGCTGTACACCATGTACGGCGTCATCGCGCTCACCGGCATCGCGGTGAACTCCGCCATCGTGCTGATCGACGCCGCCAATGCGCGCCGCCGCGCGCGCATGAGCGTGCTGCACGCCGCGGTGTATGCAGCGCGCCGGCGGGTGGTGCCGATCATCATCACCAGCACCACCACCATCGCGGGACTGTTTTCCCTGGCCGTCGGGCTGGGCGGGCACTCGCTCATCTGGGGGCCGATGGCGGCCTCCATCGTCTGGGGCATCGGCTTTTCGACGGTGCTGACGCTCTTTGCCATGCCGCTGCTTTACTGGGGGTTGATGCCGGAGCATCGATCGCGCCGCGGCACGCCCACACCGTATAATTCCGATCCCACACCGGGGTCCGGCAGATGAATTTCGAACAAGCGCGCTTCAACATGGTCGAGCAGCAGATCCGCCCCTGGGAGGTGCTGGATCAGGCCGTGCTCGACCTGCTGTACGCGGTGCCGCGCGAGGAGTTCGTGCCGGCGGCGTTCCGCCAGCTTGCGTTCGCCGACATGGAGATCCCGATCGGCGAAGGCGAGGTCATGATGGCGCCGAAGATCGAAGCGCGCCTGCTGCAGGCGCTGGCGCTGCGCAAGACCGACCGCGTGCTCGAGGTCGGCACCGGCAGCGGTTACCTCACGGCGCTGCTCGCGCGCTGCGCGGCCCACGTCCACTCGCTCGAGATCCGGCCGGCGCTTGGCGCTTTCGGCCGCGAGAATCTCTCGCGTCACGGCGCCGATAACGTCGCCCTGGAGATCGGCGACGGCGCGCGCGGCGACGCCAAGCACGCGCCCTACGACGCCATCGTGCTCACGGGCTCGACGCCGGTGCTGCCCGCCGTGCTGAAGGAGCAGCTCGCGCCCGGCGGGCGCCTGTTCGCGGTGGTGGGTGAGCCGCCGGTCATGGTGGCGAGCCTGATCACCTGCACCGCGCCGGGGGTCTGCGGCAGCGTGGCGCTGTTCGATACCGTGCTCGCGCCGCTCGTCAACGCGGAACAGCCGCCGCGCTTCAGGTTCTGATGTTACGGAGAGACCCGACGCCGCCATGAAACGACGCCTCGCCATCGCCCTTCTCGCCTGCACGCCCTTCGCCGCCGGGGCGGAGAACCTGACCCAGGTCTACCAGGACGCGCGCGGCTATGACGCCCAGTACGCCGCCGCGCGCCAGGCGCTGCAGGCGGGCCTCGAGCGCGTGCCGCAAGGGCGGGCGCTGCTGCTGCCCAGCCTCAACCTGACTGCGAACACCACGCGCACGAAGATCGAATCGGATTCGAAAGATACGACAATCCAGCCGAGCTTCGAGCGGGACTACACCTCCTCCGGCTACGCCCTCACCTTCACGCAGCCGTTGTATCGCCGGCAGAACTGGCTGCAATCCGACCAGGGCGAGCTGCAGGCGAAGCAGGCCGAGTTCCAGTTCGGCCAGGCCGGGCAGGACCTGATCCTGCGCGCGGCACAGGCCTACTTCGAGGTGCTCGCGGCGCAGGACACGCTGGGGCTGGTGCGCGCGCAGAAAGTCGCCATCGCCGAGCAGCTGGCGCAAGCGAAGCGCAATTTCGAAGTCGGCACCGCCACCATCACCGACACGCACGAGGCGCAGGCGCGCTACGACCTCGCCGTGGCGCAGGAGATCTCGGCGCAGAACGACGTCGAGGTGCGGCGCCGCGCGCTGCAGCAGGTCACCGGCAAGGAGTACGCTGAACTGAAGGCGCTGCGCGCCGACGTCAAGCTCGCGCCGCCCGAGCCGAACGACATGCAGAGCTGGGTGAACCTCGCCGAGAAGCAGAGCTACAGCGTCCTGGTCCAGGACGCGGTCACCGAGATCGCCCGCCTCGAAGCGAAGCGGACCAGCGCCGGCCATCAGCCGACCCTCGACCTGGTAGCGAGCCACAACTACACCTCGCAGTCTGCGTCGCAGCTCTCCAGTGCGGGCAGCGACGTCAACACCAGTTCCGTGGGGCTGCAGTTCGCGATCCCGCTCTACCAGGGCGGCGCCATCAGCTCGCGCGAGCGCGAGGCCGCCTACAATCTCGAGCGCGCGCGCCAGGACCTGGAGAACGCGCGCCGCACCTCGGCGCTCGCCGCGCGCCAGGCCTACCTCCTCGTGATCAACGGCATCGCGCAGATCAGCGCGCTCGACCAGGCGCTCGTGTCCTCGCAGAGCGCGCTGCAATCCAACCGCCTGGGCTACGAGGTGGGCGTACGCATCAACATCGACGTGCTGAACGCCCAGCAGCAGGTGTTCTCGACCCGCCGCGACCTGGCGGTCGCGCGCTACAACACGATCACCAATTTCCTCAAGCTGAAGGCCGCCGCCGGCGGCCTGCGCGAGCAGGATCTCGCGGACGTCAGCCGCGCCCTTGCCCAGTAAGTAGCCGGCGGCACACCGCCAGGTGGCGCTCGGCCGCGCCGCGGTGGCGCGCGCACAGGCGCCTTGCCGCGACGCCCATGCGCGCGCAGCGCTCCGGGTCGGCAAGCAGGTCGCGCGCCACGCGCAGCGCCGCCGCGGCGTCGGGCAGCTGCAGCGCCGCCTGCGCGCGCACCGCCAGGCGCGTGACGTCGGCGAAATTGAACATGTGCGGACCCGTGATCACGGGCACGCCGGCCGCGCAGCCTTCGATCAGGTTCTGCCCGCCCAGCGGCTCGAAGCTGCCGCCGATCACGGCGACATCGCAGAGCGCGTAGTAGAAGGCCATTTCTCCCATCGTGTCGCCCAGATACAAGCACGAGCGCCGTCCCTGATGCGGCGCCTCGCCCAGGCTGCGGCGCGCCACGGTAAAACCCATGCGTTCGGCAAGTGAGGCCACCGCGTCGAAGCGCTGCTGGTGCCGCGGCACCAAGACGAGCAGCGTACTGTCATCCGTGTCCCCGGCCTCCTCGAGCAGCCGCTCTTCCTCGCCTTCGCGCGTGCTGGCGAACAGCAGCACTTTGCGCTGGCCGAGCGCCGCGCGGAACGCGCGCCCTTCGGCCACCTTCGCCGCGTCGGGCTCGATGTCGAACTTCAGGTTGCCGGCGATGGTGACTTCACGTGCACCAAGCCGCGTCAGGCGCCGGGCGTCGGCCGCGCCTTGCGCGCACACTGCGGCGAGCGAGGCGAACGCCGGCTGCGAAAGCCACCCGAGCCGCCGGTAGCCGCGCGCCGAGCGGTGCGACATGCGCGCGTTGGCGAGCACCACCGGCACGCCATACTGCCGGCAGGCCTGCACCAGATTCGGCCAGATCTCGGTTTCCACCAGCACGCCAAGGCGCGGGCGGAAGTGCTCGAGAAATCGCCGCACGGCACGCGGGTAGTCGTAGGGCAGGTAGGCGAGCAGCACCGACTCGCCGAACACCTGCTTCACGGTCTCGCGCCCGGAGGCGGTCAGACAAGTGACGAGCAGTTCGTGGTCGGGATACTCGCGCTGCAGCGCCCGGACGAGCGGCGCGCAGGCGCGCGCCTCGCCTACCGAGACTGCGTGCAGCCAGAGGAGTTTCGGCTTCGGCTCGAGGGTGCTGAAGCCGAAGCGCTCGGCAAGCGCTTCGCGATAGCCCGGCTCGCGCCGACCGCGCCACCAAAGGCGCGCCAGGACCCACGGCAACGCCGCGTAGAGCAGCCAGGTGTAAAGCGTGCGCAAGGTGCCCTATGATAAGAGAAACCCTACCGGATCCCGACAATGCGCGTGCTTCTCACCGGCTGCGCCGGCTTCATCGGCATGCACTGCGCGCTGCGCCTGCTCGCGCGCGGCGACGAAGTGCTGGGCGCCGACAATCTGTCGCCCTACTACTCGGTGGCGCTGAAAGAGGAGCGCCTGCGCCAGCTCGAGGCCGAGCGCGGCTTTCGCTTCGAGCGCGTCGATCTCGCGGACGCGGGCGCTTGCGAGCGCCTGTTCCAAGCGGCGCGGCCCGAGCGCGTGCTGCACCTCGCCGCGCAGCCGGGCGTGCGCTACTCGCTCGAGAACCCGTCGTCCTACATCCAGTCGAACCTCGTTGCCTTCGCCAACCTGCTGGAAGCCTGCCGGCGGCACGCGCCGCGCCATCTCGTCTATGCCTCGAGCTCCAGCGTGTACGGCGCGAACGCGAAGCTGCCGTGGTCCGAGACCGATAATGTTGACCACCCCATCAGCCTCTACGCGGCGACTAAGAAGGCGAACGAGCTGATGGCGCACGTCTACAGCCACCTGCACGGCCTGCCCGCCAGCGGGCTGCGCTACTTCACGGTGTACGGGCCCTGGGGCCGGCCGGACATGTCGCCGATGCTTTTCGCGCGCGCCATCGTGGAAGGCAGGCCGATCCAGGTGTTCAACCACGGCGACATGCGGCGCGACTTCACCTACATCGACGATGCCGTAGAGGCCACGCTGCGCGTGCTCGACCTGCCGCCCACGGGCGCGCCGCCCCACCGCGTGCTCAACGTCGGCAACCACCAGCCGGTGGCGCTGCTCGAGTACATCGCGCTGCTCGAGCGCGCGCTCGGCAAACAGGCACTGAAGGAAATGAAGCCGATGCAGCCCGGAGACGTGCCGGCGACCTATGCCGATACGCGCGCGCTGCAGGCCGCCGTGGGCTTCGCGCCCGCCACGCCGCTCGCGGCAGGCCTGGCGCGCTTCGCGGCGTGGTTCAAGAGCTACCACCACCCGTAGGGCTGCCAGGAGCCGGCGCATATTCGGGCACCCAGGCGCGCAGGCGCTCGCGCACCGCCTCCGGCCCCGGATTGCGCGCCGCGACGATCCAGGCGAGCACCTCTTCGAGGAACGCGCTGTTCGTGCTCTCGGTGGCGCGCGCGACCCGCAGTTTCGGGTGCGGCGTCGCAAGAGTCTTTTCGGCATCGGCGAGCAACTCCTCGTAGAGCTTCTCCCCGGGCCGCAGGCCCGTGTACTCGATGCGGATGTCGGCTTCAGCGTATCCCGAAAGCCGTATCAGCTGGCGCGCGAGATCGATGATGCGAACCGGCTCGCCCATGTCGAGAACGAAGATCTCACCGCCACGGCCCATGAGCGCGGCCTGCAGCACAAGCTGCGCGGCTTCCGGGATGGACATGAAGTAGCGCTGCATTCTGCTGTCCGTCACCGTGACCGGCCCGCCGCGCGCGATCTGCTCGCGAAAGCGCGGGATGACGCTGCCGGTCGAGCCGAGCACGTTGCCGAAGCGCACCGTCACGAACTGCGTGCCGCCAGCGCCGGCGAGCGCCTGGCAGGCGAGCTCCGCGAGGCGCTTGGAGGCGCCCATGACGTTCGTGGGGTTCACCGCCTTGTCGGTGGAGACGAGCACGAACTTCCTCGCCCCGGCAGCCTGGGCGGCGCGTGCCGTCACCACCGTCGACAGCAGGTTGTTCGCCACCGCCTGGAAGGCATTGCCGCCCTCCAAAAGCGGCACATGCTTGTACGCCGCGGCATGAAACACGAGCTGCGGCCGGTAACGGGCAAACAGGTCGCCGACGCGCGACTCGGCCTTGGCGTCGCCGATCTGCGGCGAGACCACGACCCCGGGAAAGCGGTCGCGGAATTCCTGCTCGATCGAATAGAGCGCGAATTCCGACAGATCGAGGAGCACGAGCCGGCTAGGGGCGTAACGCACGATCTGGCGGCAGAGCTCCGAGCCGATGGAGCCACCTGCCCCGGTTACCAGTACGCACTTGCCTTCGATCAAGTCGCGCAGGCCCGCGTCGTCGAGCTGCACCGGATCGCGCCCAAGCAGGTCGTCAAGCTCGACGTTCCTGAGCGCAGAAACGCTCACCTTGCCGGAGACCAGGTCGGCGTAGGAGGGCACGGTCATCACCGCGAGTCCCGCTGCGTCGCACAGGTCCACCGCGCGCTTGCGCTGGCGGTGAGTCGCCGCGGGCATCGCGATGATGGCGCGCGTGGCGCCGAGTCGCCGCGCGTGCTCGCCGACCGTCCCCAGCGCGCCCAGGATCTTCACGCTCTGGATCGCGCTGCCGTGCTTGCCCGCGTCGTCGTCGAGCAGCCCCACTGCGCGCCACTGGTTGCTGTGGGCAAGTTCGCGCAGCAGGCTCGCGGCCGCGGCGCCGGCGCCGAGGACCAGGACGGGCCGCGCGTTCGGTCGGCGCACCATCCCCAACAGTGCGCCCTCCTTCCAGGCCCGGTACAGCAGACGGCTGCCGCCCATCGCGCCGACGAGGAGCAGCGGGCAGATGAGGTACACCGAACGCGGAATGACTGCGGGAAATGCCAGAAGCGTGAAGAGCGTCGGCGTGGCGAGTGCTGCAATCCCGACCGCCACCACGATTCGCTGCAGGTCCGGCAGGCTCGCATAGCGCCACAGCCCGCGGTACAGGCCCATCAGCCAGAACACCACCGCGTGCACGGCGAGAACGCCGGGCAGCGCCACGAACGCGGTCTGCAGGAAGACGGTAGGTGGGATCTCGAGGTTGAAGCGCAGCCAGTACGACCCGAGCCACGCGACGCCGACGGCGCCCACGTCGTGCAGGAACGCCAGCAAAGCGCGCACAACGAAACTCGGACCTGAACTCATGGGCGGCGTCCCCAGCGCACATCGATCCACACGGCCACCGCGGCAAGCGCGGCGAAGGCTAGTGCGAGCGTGTAGGCCTGCATCGGCGCCGGCTGACGCAGCACCGCGAGGGCGACGGCCGCGCAGGCTGCCATCGCCACGTACTCGATCAAGGCCGCGCCGCGATGACCGAACCCCATGCGCACGAGGCGCTGGTAGTAGTGCTCGCGGTGCGCCTGCCACACGCGTTCCCGGCGCACGAGCCGCTTCAGGAGCGTGAGCGTCGCATCGCACATGAAAGGTGCAAAGACCAGAAGCGGGAACCAAAGCGGCCAGATGCCAACCAACCAGCCCCGCAGCCCGAGGGCGCCGGCGAGAAAACCGACCGGCACCGAGCCCACGTCACCCATGAAAAGGCGTGCCGGGTGCCAGTTGAAAACGAGGAATGCAGCCGATGCAGCGGCAATCGAAGCGCACAGCGCCGCGAGCGTCGCAGCGCCGGAGAGATACGCTGCCAGGCCGTAGGCGCCGAAACCGAAAACCGCCATGCCGCCCGCGAGCCCGTCCGCGCCGTCCATGAAGTTGTACAGATTCGCGGTCCAGGCGAGGGCGAGTGCAAGAACGACGAACAGCAGCGGTGCGGTGACTTCCAGATCGAGCGCCAGCACCGCGACCGCCGCCGCGAAATGCAGGGCCAGGCGAACCAGCGTGGGCAAGCCGAGCACGTCGTCAGCGAAGGACACCGCGGCGAGCGCCGCAGCCGCGAGCAGGATCACGGGCAGTCCCGGCCAGACAAGGGCGCATCCGGCGGCAATCCCGGCGGCGATTGCAATGCCGCCGGTGCGCGGTACCGGCTGCGCGTGCAGCGAGCGTTCGTTTGGCTTATCGAGCGCGATCCGCCGGCCCGCGGGCGTCAGGAGGAGCCGCGCGGCGAACAGCGCGACGAGAAACGCGACGATCGGCGCCAGCGCGGGCATGGCGCGCATTCTAGCCGCCCTGCGCGCGGTACCAATCCGCGGTGAAGCGCAACCCCTCTTCGAACGTGAAGGGCGGGCGCCAGCCAAGCTCTGCGCGGATCGCGCGATCGTCCACTTCCAGCGATTCGGCAAGACGCGCAAGACCCGGCGCCAGCCGCAGCAGCGCCGGCGGAAACGGAAACAACCGCGCCGGGCGGCCGAGAGCCCGGCCAAGAGAGCGGCAGAGGTCCGAGGTGGAGACGGGCGCGCCGTCGCTCACGGCGTAAGTCTTTCGGACTGCGGTGCCCTCGAAGCAACGACGGATCGCGTCGACAAGATTTCCTACGTAAATCAGGCTGCGCCGATTTCGAATGCTCGCGAGCGGCAGCGGCCAACCGCGATCGATGGCGCGCATGAGCGCAAGGAAGTTGGCCTTTACGCGCGGCCCGTAGACGAGCGGTGGCCGCAGGATTACCGCCTCGAGACCCTCGAGCTGCAACAGCGCCTGCTCCGCGATGGACTTGGCGCGGCCGTAAGCATCGTCCGGCTGCGCCGCCTTGATCGAGCTGAGGTAGACGAAGCGCCGCGCGCCACAGGCCAGCGCCGCTTGCGCCAGCGCCAGCGTGCCCTCGACGTTGACGCGATGCAATTCACGCGGGCTGGCCGAGGTGTGCGCGATATTGGCGAGGTGCACCACCGCGTCGCAACCTTCGGCCGAGGTCCGCAGCTCGTGCCCCGCTGCCGGGAGCGCAGCGCACAGATGGCTGCCGATGAAGCCGCGGGCGCCGGTGACGAGGATGCGCATCGGCGCCGATTATCGCCTCCCTCATACCGACCGTCATAGAATGTCGGCCTGTTCGGGGCGCGATTCTCAATGGCCAACGCTATTGTTCCAGTCATTCTCTGTGGCGGTGCAGGCAGCCGGCTCTGGCCGATGTCGCGCAGGCTCCTGCCCAAGCAGTTTCTGCCCCTGGTTGGGGGGCGAACCCTGTTTCAGGATACTGCTCTGCGAACACGCGGCATGGCCGACTGCGGCGCACCGGTCGTGGTCACCAATGCCGAGCAGCGTTTTCTCGCCGTGGACCAACTGACGGAGATCGGTATCGCGCCGCGCGCGCTGCTGCTCGAGCCCGTCGGCCGCAACACCGCGCCGGCGGTGGCGGCGGCCGCGCTGCATGTGATGCGCGAAAATCCGTCGGCGATCCTGATTGTGCAACCGTCGGATCACGTGATCGGCGATTCGGCTGCCTTTCACGCAGCGGTTGCGGAGGCGGTAGCGACGGCGCGTAAGGGCTTTCTGGTCACCTTCGGCATACCGCCGACAGAGCCGACCAGCGCCTACGGCTATATCGAGGCCGGGGATGCGATCGCGGGAAATGTGTTTGCTGTCCGCAGGTTTGTCGAGAAGCCGACGCAGGAGAAGGCACGGTCGTTCCTGGCACGGGGCGGCTTCTACTGGAACAGCGGCATGTTCGTGTTTGCGGCGCGGCGCTTCGTCGAGGAACTTGGCCGCTTGCAGCCTGAAATGCTCGACGCCGTCCGCGCAGCGGTAGACAAGGCAACGCCGGACCTCGGTTTCCTGCGCCTGGACAAGGCCGCGTTCTCCGCATCGCCTGCGGATTCGATCGACTATGCCGTGATGGAACGCACCGACTCGGGAGCGATGGTGCGCGCCTCGATGCACTGGAGCGACGTCGGCTCGTGGTCCGCATTATGGGAGATCGGGGAAAAGGACAAATCCGGCAACGTGGTGCGCGGCGACGTGGCGCTGCGCGATGCGGTCAGCTGCTATGTGCATGCCGGCGGGCGCCACGTGTCGGTGCTGGGCGCGAAGGATCTGGTCATCGTGGAAACAGACGATGCCGTGCTGGTGGCTGCCAGGGACCGCGCGCAGGAGGTCAAGGAAGTGGTCGAGCACATGGACCGCGCGAACCGCAGCGAGCACGTGTCCCACTCGCGCGTTCACCGGCCCTGGGGTTACTACGAGAGCGTGGATGCCGGATCCGGTTTTCAGGTCAAGCGTCTGATGGTAAAGCCGGGCGGGAAGCTCTCATTGCAGATGCACCACAAGCGCGCCGAGCATTGGGTGGTGGTGTCCGGCACCGCGCGCGTGACGCGGGGCGACGACGTGTTCGATCTGGAGCGCAACCAGTCCACCTACATCCCCGTCGGCACGCGGCACCGGCTTGAGAACCCGGGCCCGGGGCCGCTGCTCATCATCGAAGTGCAGTCCGGGTCCTACCTGGGCGAGGACGACATCGTGCGCTTCGAGGACAGCTACAACCGCGACAGCACCTCGCGATAGACGGCAAGCGTGCCGCTTGCCATCGCCTCGGCGCTGAATACGCTGAACGCGCGCCGTCGGCCCTCCTCGCCGAGCCGGACTCGCAGCCCCGCATCCTTTTGCAGCCGCGTCAGCGCAACGGCAAGTGCCGCCGGATCCGCCGCCGGCACGGCGAGGCCGGTCTCGCCATCCCGATTCACCCAGTTCACGCCATTGTGCAACTGGCAACAGACCACCGGCCTGGCGCAGGCCATCGCCTCCACTTGCACGATGCCGAAAGCTTCCGCCGGCTCTACCGACGGCAAGCAGAATACGTCGCAGGCGTGGTACCAGGCCGGCAGATCCCGGTCCGGAATGCGGCCCAGGAACTCGACGCGCTCTGCGACCCCCGCTTCGCGTGCGATGCGCTGCAGCTCTGGTGTGAGCGGACCCTGACCGCCGAGCGCGAGCCTCGCCTGCGGAATGGACGCGAGCGCGCGAATGAGGAACTCGAATCCCTTGTAGTAGACGTGCCGGCCGAGCGCGAACAGCAGGAATCGGCCGGCGTGGCGGCGGCGGATCTCGTCGGCAAGCGCAGGCCGGTCGCGGAAGCGCGCCAGGTCGAACCCATAAGGCACGATATGGAATCGGGCGGTCTCGCGCACGGGCGCAAGCTGCGCCGAGGAGCTGATGTGCGCGGGCGTCGCGGCGATGATCGCGTCGGCACGGCGCAGGGAGTAATTGAGGAACGGCCGGTAGAGCCTGAGCAGTCCCTGCTGGCGAACAATGTCGCTGTGCCAGCCGATCACCCGCTTCACCGAGCCCGGCAGCAGCTCGCAGGCGAGATGCGCCATGGGATCGGCGGGGAACTGCAGGTGCACGATGTCGAAGGGCGCGCGCCAATGCCGGCGCAGCGCGTGCAGCGGCATGCCGGGGCAGATCGGCGTGTCGCCCAGGTTCGCGACGGATCGGGCGTAAACCGTTTCGCCCGCGGTCGGCACATCGGGTCGCGGCCCGCGCCGCGCGACGACGTTGACGAAGGACACCTCGCCCTCTAGCGCCCGGCCCAGCTCGAACACGTAGCGCTCGAGGCCGCCGAAATTGTCGTCGGCGAAGCGGCCGAAGGTGAGAACGCGGATCATGCGGTCCAGATCGGCGGCCGGCCGCGCAACGCGCGGTACCGGTCGGCGAGCCGTCGGTACGCGCGATCTCCGAGGAGGCGGTAGGCCACGGCACCGCCCGTGGCTGCCGCAAGCGCCATGCGCAGGCGCAAGGGCGTCCCGCGCAGCCCGTGCTCGCGGCGCGCCCTTGCCACCTCGCGCAGCGAAACGAGGATGTTCTCCGGGCGCGAACTCATGCCGCCGAAGCCCATGTCGAGCACCACGCGGTCCACGAACAGCGGCGCGCGCGCGCGCAGCTCGCCGAGCAGGAGATGGTAGTCGGCGGCGATGCGGTAGGAGGTGTCGAAGAGGCCGTGCTCTTCCAACATCTCACGGTGGTGCAGCGTTCCCGGGTGCGGGATGTTGACGCCGGCGAGGAACGCATCGCGCGCGCGCTCCCACGGCACGCCGATCGTCTCCACCAGCACACCGTTCCCGGTTACGCGATTGATGCGCCCGTACACGATGCGCGCTCGGCCGCCGGCCGCCTCGCCCGCTTCGACCAGCGCGCGCAGCGAACCGGTGTCATGAAAGTGATCATCACAGCCGAGAAAGGAGATCCAGCGCCCGCGGCTGCGGCGCACCGCCTTGTTCCAGGCATCGTAGACGCCGCGGTCGGGCTCCGAGACGACGAAGTCGATCCTGCCCCCGCGCAGGTTGCGCTCGGCGATCTCGCGTGTGGCATCGGTCGAGGCGCCGTCGAAGACGATCGTCTCGCGAGCGGCGAAGTCCTGCGCTACAATGCTGTCGATGCAGCGCTGCAGGGTGGCGGCGCCATTACGTACGCCGACGATTACGGAGACGGCGGGGTGGTTCGATTCGTTCATGGGCGAAACGATTGTGCCATGCTAGCCCCGCACCGCCCGTGCACGTCGCCTTCGACCCGCAGACCTTCTCGCGGCAACCCTGCGGCGGGGTCTCCAGCTACTTCCTTGAAACAGCGCTGCGACTGATGGACCGCCTCGTCGTGCAGCGGATCGCGTGCGCCAGCAGGCCAAGCCGCGGCGCAGGGGCCGTGGGCGCATCAGGCTGTTCTCCTGGGAGCACTGCGCGCGCGAAAGAAACACGGGCCGTATATGCTTCGATATTCCGATGACCAGAAGTGCCCTTATCTGCGGCGTGACCGGGCAGGACGGCGCCTACCTATCCCGGCTGCTGCTCGACAAGGGCTACGAGGTGCACGGCGCCTCGCGCGATGCGCAGGCGTCCTCGTTCGCCAACCTGGCGACGCTCGGGCTGCGCGAGCGCGTGCACAAGCTCTCGGTGAACGTGACGGACTTCCGCAGCGTGCTGCAGGCACTGGAGCGCGTGCGGCCCGACGAGGTCTACAACCTCGCGGGCCAGAGCTCAGTGGGCCTGTCGTTCGAGCAGCCAGTGGAGACGCTCGAGTCGGTCGGCCTCGGCACGCTGAACCTCCTGGAGGCGATCCGCTTCATGGGCCGGCCGATCCGCTTCTACAACGCGGGCTCGGGTGAGTGCTACGGCAACTGCGACCGGCCCGCCGACGAGGGCACGCAGTTCCGGCCCCGCAGCCCTTACGCCGTCGCAAAAGCGGCCGCGTACTGGGAAGTCGCCAACTACCGCCAGGCCTACGGCCTGTACGCCTGCACTGGAATCCTGTTCAACCACGAGTCGCCGCTGCGGCCCGAGCGCTACGTGACGCGAAAGATCGTCGCGCAGGCCTGCCGCATCGCACGCGGCAGCCGGGAGAAGCTTCGCCTCGGCAACGTGCGCGTGGTCCGCGACTGGGGCTGGGCGCCCGAGTACGTGGAGGCGATGTGGCGCATCCTGCAGCATCGGGCGCCGGAAGACTTCGTCATCGCCACCGGCGAGAGCCACTCGCTGGAGCGCTTCGTCGAGCTCGCGTTCGCCGAGGTCGGCCTCGACTGGCGCGAGCACGTCGAGATTGACAGCGCCCTGTTACGCCCGGCGGATCTCGACGTCGGCCGCGCCGATCCAGGCAAGGCGGCGCAGGTGCTCGGATGGGCCGCGCGCCATCGCCTGCCGGACGTGGTACGCATGATGATCGCCGGAGAGCAGGGGTAGCAGGCATCACGTATGGATGGTGTAGGCTTCATGCAATGCCGCTCTACGATGCCATCGGCAGTGCTTGGGCGAGGCTCGCTGGACGTCCGTCCATGCGGCGAATCAATCTTGTCCTGTTCCAACTCGGCGGGCGCGGGCTCGGCCTGCTGAACTATCGCAATAGAGACATCAGTGGCGAGGAGGCGTTTATCCGGCATGCGCTCAGCTCAGCCGATGCCCCGGTAGTATTCGATGTCGGTGCCAACGAAGGCCAGTGGTCCTCTTACGCCATGAGCGTGAATCCGACCGCCAAGATCTTCGCGTTCGAACCGCACCCTCAAACCTACGCGCGTCTTGTGTCCAAGCTCCCCAACGTTCGCGCCTTCAATCTGGGTCTCGGGGAGCGGCAGGGTCCCCTTATGCTGCACGACTACGCGGAGGGCTCCGGAAGTAGTCACGCGTCTTTCGTGGACGGGGTCATAGAGAACGTCCATGGGCGCAAAGCGGCCACGTTGCAGGTCGAGGTCACGACGCTCGATGAGATCGCCAGCGCCGAAGGCGTGGACGAAATCAACCTCCTAAAGATCGACGTCGAGGGCATGGAACTGGCCGTACTTCGCGGCGCGCAGCGCTTGCTCGAGCGTGGCGCCGTGAAGCGTATCCAGTTCGAATTCAACGAAATGAACATCCTCTCGCGCACTCTGTTTGCCGACTTTCACGCGCTGCTGGCCCCGCGGTACCACCTGCATCGATTGCTGCCGCACGGATGGCTGGATATCGACCGCTACAACCCGTGGACGCACGAGCAGTTCGTGTTCCAGAACATCGTCGCGGAACTGCGCCCCGGCGCGGCATGACGGCGCAAGGCTCGCCGGGCCCGGCCTGGCTGCGAAACCTGCCGGCGTTCCTGCGCAGGCATCTTGAAAGCCGCCCCGCCGTGCAAGCGGTGTTGGCGAATTCCGGGTGGCTCATGGCGGAGAAAGTCCTGCGCATGATTTTTGGCGTCCTGGTCGGCGCCTGGGTGGCGCGCTATCTCGGGCCGCAGCAGTTCGGAGCGCTCGCCTACGTGCTGGCCTTCGTCGCCTTCTTCCAGGCCCTTTCCCTGCTCGGCCTCGAAGGCCTGACGGTCCGGGAAATCGCGCAGGGACCCGCCCGGGCGGGCGCCGTTCTCGGCACCGTTTTCCGGCTGCGTCTCGGCGCCTCGGGTCTCGGATTGTTTCTCGCTTGCGGCCTCGCCTGGGCGCTGCGTCCCGGGGACGCGGACACGCTCCTCCTAGTGGCCATCGTGGCGGCCGGCATGCTACTGCAGAGCGCTGAGGTCATCGATCTCTGGTTCCAGAGCCAGACGCAAAGCCGTCGCGCCGTGCTCGCCAGGGCGGCGGCCTTCCTGCTCGCGAGCGCGGCCCGCGTTGCCCTGGTCCTGGCTGCAGCGCCCCTGTGGGCGTTCGCCGCCGTCCAGCTGCTCGATACCGGGCTGGCGGCCCTGCTCCTCGCGCGCGCGTACCGCCGCTTTCCGACCCGTGACGCATGGATATGGAGCCCCACCGCTGCGCGCGCGCTGCTCACGCAGAGCTGGCCCTTCCTGCTCTCGGCCCTCGCCGTCATCACCTACATGCGCATCGATCAGATCATGCTGCGCGAGCTGGCGGGCGAGCGCGAGGTCGGCATCTACTCGGCCGCGCTGCCCTTCTCGCAGGCCTTCCATTTCCTGCCCGTCGTGGTCTGCGCGAGCCTGCTGCCCGTGCTGTCGCGGCTGCACGCGGAGGACCGCGGCCGGTTCTACGCCAGGCTGCAGCAGCTCTTCACGATTTTCGCCTGGTCCGCGATTGCGCTGGTCGTCGCCCTCGCCCTGGCGTCGCACTGGCTCGTTGCCCTCCTGCTCGGTGCGGCGTACGAGCAGTCGGCGCGCGTGCTTGCCCTGCACGCCGTGACCAACGTCTTCGTCTTCCTCGGCGTAGCGCAGAGCCAGTGGATTCTCATTGAGCACCGCTCTCTCATCGCGTTGGCCAGAACCCTTGCGGGCGCGGCGGCCAACGTCTTCGCCAACCTAATGTTGATCCCGCGCTACGGTGCTCTGGGCGCGGCCGCTGCCGCGGTCATTGCGCAGGCCGTCGCCGCGGTGCTCAGCAATCTCGTTCTCGCGCCGCAGCTTTTTCGTATGCAGGTGCGCGCCTTTGTCGCGCCTGCGTTTCGCGCGGCGCCATGACCGGCTCCCTGAACACGCCGGTGCTTCTGCTCCTCTTCAACCGGCCCGAAGTCACCGTCGCGGTGTTCGATGCGATCCGCCGGGCGGCGCCCGCGCGCGTCTACCTCGCGGCCGACGGTCCTCGTGGGGACCGGCCCGGCGAGGCCGCGAGATGCGTGGAAGCAAGAAGCATCGTGTCGCGCGTGGACTGGCCCTGCGCGGTCAAGACATTGTTCCGCGAGGAAAATCTCGGTTGCAAGCACGCGGTGAGTTCCGCGATCGATTGGTTCTTCGAACACGAGGCGGAGGGCATCATCCTGGAAGACGACTGCCTGCCGGGCGAAAGCTTCTTCCCCTTCGCCCGCGAGCTGCTCGAACGGTACCGCGACGATCACCGGATTGCGATGATCTCGGGCGACAATTTCCTGCAAGGCCGGCGCAGGACGGGCTACAGCTACTACTTTTCCCGGTACGCGCACATCTGGGGCTGGGCGACCTGGCGCCGCGCGTGGCGCTGGTACGACCACGGCATGAAGCTGTGGCCGGAATTGCGCGAAGGCGGATGGCTCTTGGACATCCTGGGCGATCCGGCGGCGGCCAGCTACTGGACCCGGGTCTTCGATGAAACCCACGCGGATCGCAACGGCTCTTGGGCGTTTCGCTGGATGTTCTCCATCTGGGCGCAGAGCGGTCTCGCCATCCTCCCCAACGCGAATCTGGTATCCAACATCGGGTTCGGGGAGCAAGCGACGCACACCGTCAGCCAAGGCTCCGCGTTGGCGCAGCTCCGCACGGCGCCGATGGCGTTTCCCCTCGGCCATCCTCCTTACGTTATCCGCGACGGGGCCGCGGACGCGCACACGCAGAGTCGGGTCTTCTCGGCGCCGCCGTTCTGGCGTCGCGTTGCGAATCGCGCTCGACGGGCCCTGATGCCGGCCACCGGTCGCTGAGCCGATGGCGAAGAAATTCCATGGCGCCGTCCGGGCAGTACTGCGCCGGTTCGGGCTGGACATCGTGCGCGATGTCGATCCGGCTCGCCAGCCGCTCGCCGCCGACATCGATCCCCAAGCCGCCGCCACGATCCGTGAGGTGGCGCCTTACACGATGACGTCGCCCGAGCGGCTGTATGCACTGATCCAGGGCGTGCGTTACCTGGCCCGGGCAGGCGTACCCGGCAGCATCGTCGAATGCGGCGTCTGGCGAGGGGGCAGCATGATGGCAGCGGCCCGTACGTTGCTCGAGTGCGGCGACGGCGCACGCGATCTCTATCTGTACGACACGTACGAAGGCATGCCGCCGCCCGGCGCGAAGGACGTGGACTTGGACGGACACTCGGCGGCCTCGCTGTTGCGCACGCAGGACAAGGATGATCCCGGTTCAGCCTGGTGTTATGCCACGATCGACGATGTCCGCAGGACGCTCTCTGGCATGCGCTACGACGCCTCGCGCGTTCATCTCGTGCAAGGCAGGGTCGAAGACACGATTCCGGGCCACGCGCCGGAGTGCATTGCGCTGCTTCGCCTGGACACCGACTGGTACGAGTCCACGCGGCACGAGCTCGAGCACCTGTATCCGCGCTTATGTCCCAGGGGCGTGCTGATCATTGACGACTATGGCCACTGGGCGGGCTGCCGGCAGGCGGTGGACGAGTACTTTTCCTCCCGAAGCATTCACCTCCTCCTCAACCGCATCGACTACACCGGGCGCATTGCATTGAAGCCGGCATGACCCGCCTGCTCAACATCGGTTGCGGCCGAGCGTTCCATCCTGCGTGGGTGAACCTGGATACCGAAGCAGTCGCGCCCGAGGTCATCGCCTGGGATATCCGTCGCGGACTCCCGTTCCCGGACGGCCACTTCGTCGCCGCGTACGGCTCTCACCTGCTCGAGCACCTCGAGCCGCCGGCCGCGGACCGGCTGCTTCGCGAACTCCACCGGGTGCTCACGCCGGGCGGCCTGCTCCGGCTGGCGGTACCGGACCTCGAAGCGATCGTGAAGCTGTACCTCGATTCGCTGGACCGGGCAGCGGCCGGAGATGCTTCCGCGGAATGGCGATACGACTGGGCCATGCTGGAACTCATTGACCAG
>JAOTWE010000259.1 GCA_029863065.1 Betaproteobacteria bacterium | reverse complement strand
CGACGGGCGGCTCGTGTTCATCGAGGCCAACCCCAACCCCGACCTCCACCCGCACGCGATGGGCATCGACCTGTGCTTCGCCGGTGTGAAGCACCCGGACGCGATCCAGCGCATCGTCGAGGCGGCGCGGCGGCGCACGCGCGGCCGGTAGCGCGGTGTGCTGAGGCCTCGGCCACCAGGGCGGGTAATAACCTAGCGGAGCTTGCCGTCGGGCTTACGCGTTGCTGCCATTCAACTTGAGGCCGCAGTCCATGCACTTGCTGGCGAAATCGTTGTACGGGTAGAGCGAGAGAAAGCGCTGCCCGGGCCGCCGGTAGTGGAAGCGCTCCCCGCACCGCGGGCACGGGAAACGCCGGATGAGGTAGCTCAGGAAGAACCCGGCCGCTGCCCAGAAGAAGAGAAACTGGTAGGCGGGCAGCACGAGCGCCTTCCTGCCCGACGGCAGGACCGCGTAGATCAGACCGACGATGATCACCGCAAGCCAAGGGAAGTGGCAGGCGGCACGCAGCATGCGCAGGGACCGCAGTCGCGACCTGATGTCCTCGGCGCTCGTATGTGTTTTGGTGCTCAACTCGGCCTCCGGCATGGCAGCCGCGCCGGGCGGATGGCCGCCGCTACTTCGTCGCGGTAAACACGAAGCGGTT
The DNA here is from genome assembly GCA_029863065.1 of Betaproteobacteria bacterium. GTDB lineage: Bacteria > Pseudomonadota > Gammaproteobacteria > Burkholderiales > SG8-39 > JAABQT01. The sequence continues at coordinate 3,410 of JAOTWE010000259.1, read as the reverse complement.
CAGGCAGAAGAACCACTCGCCATCCGTGCCGCGCGCGCGCAGATCCCGCTCCCACGCGGCGACGTCGTCCGCTGGCACGCCGTGCGCCAGCGCGGCTTTACGCGTGCTTTCGATGATTTCCGCGCCGAACGCGGCGGGGTCGTAGCGCGTCTCGACCAGCGGCAGCGCCTGCGCATCAGTGAGCGTCAGCCCCGCTTCGCGGAACAGCCGGTGCAGGTCGCACGGCAGGTGCGCGTGCTCGAAGCGCGTTTGGCGCGCCGCCAGCATCCGGCGCATGCGCGCGCGGTCACCCGACTCCCAGGTGCACAGGTCCCAGTCCGAGTCGAGGACCGCAAGGCGCCCGCCCTTGCGCAGCACTCGCACGGCCTCGCGGATCGCGCCGGCGACGTCGGGGACGTGGCAGTAGACTTGCGACGCGACCACGAAATCGAAGCTGCTGTCGGGAAAGTCGAGCCGCTCCGCGTCGCCCACGCGAACCTCGACCGAGCCGGCGAGCTCCAGCCGCGCGACCTGCGCGGTTGCCGACGCCACGGAGTCGGGGCTGCGGTCGATGGCGACGATGCGCCCGCCGGGCGCCACGTCGGCGGCGAGCTCGCACGCGAGGTAGCCGGGCCCGCAGCCGACGTCGAGACCTCGCTCCCCGGGACGGGGCGCGAGGATCGCGCGGAACTGCTTTCGCAGGTCGATCACCTGCGGCGTGGCGTAACGCCGCTCCAGCCCGGCGACCGCCTGGGCGTCGTAATTACGCATGCGCAACGCCCCGGCTTCGAACGCGTTGCGCGACCGCCTTGCCCGGCGTGGCGCTCATGGCTTGAACACGACCGGCGCCAGCGTCTGCTGGTCGATCATGACGTTGACCACCGCGGGCTTGCCGCTCGCAAGCGCGCGCTGCAGCGCGCCCTCCAGTTCGGCGGGCTTGTGCACCTGCTCGCCGTGGGCGCCGAACACGCGCGCCAGCGCGCCGAAGTCCGGGTTCTGGTAGTCGACGGCGTAGAACCGCCCGCCGTAATGCTCGTTCTGGAACGCGCGCTCGTTGCCGAGCCCCTGGTCGTTGAACACGACGCACACCACCGGAATCTTCTCGCGCATCGCGGTCTCGAGCTCGCCGATGTTGCACATTGCGCCCATGTCGCCCATGGCGCACAGCACCGGGCGGTCGGGGCGGGCGAGCTTCACGCCGAGCGCCATCGGCAGCGATGCGCCGACCGAGCCCCAGTCATCGATGTACATGAATGTGCGCGGCTCGTAAGTCTTGAAGTAGGTGCGCGCGTGTTTCGCGCCGTTGCCGGCGTCGGAGACGAGGATGCCGTTCTTCGGCAGCACCTTGCGGATCGTGTGCGCCACGAACTGGGACTGGATCGGCTCCGCGGCCGGCTTCACTGCCGCCTCGAGCTCGGCCTCGCACTCGGCCCGCATCTTTGCCGAATTGACCCACGGCCAGCGTTTGCCGGATTTCGACGCGCGTTCTGCAAGGCCCGCGATGAAGCTTGCCGTCGAGCCGGTCACGCCGAGCGTCACGGGGAAGACGATGCCGATATGGCGGGGCGCGGCGCTGTGGTGAATGAGCTTTGCGTTCTCGCTGAAGATGCCGTACTTGTACAGCGTCGAGAACACGTCGAAGTGCGCGCCGATGGCGATGATGACATCTGCTTTGGGCACCGTGCGGTTCGCGCTGGCCCAGCCGTTGCGGCCGAGCGGCCCGAGCGCCTGTGCATGTGAGGCGGGAAACGCGTCGGACGAGTACTGCAGCGTGGTGACGGGAATCCCGGTGCGCTCGGCGAGCGCCGCCATTGCGCCCGTCGCTTCCTCGTTCAGCACGCCGCGTCCGACCACGAACACCGGCCGCTCGGCCTTGGCGAGCAGCGCGAACGCCTGGTCGAGCTGCCCGGGATCGCATACCGGCGGCACCATGTTGCGGTAGGCCGCCGGCTCGACCGGCTCGGGCGCAACGTGCTCGAGCAGAATCTCGCTCGACGCCTCGATGTGGGCCGGGCCACGAGGCTCGGCGAGCGCTACTCGGAACGCCTTGCGCACCGACTCCTGCACTTTGGCCGCGTTCGGGATGCTGTACGCCCACTTGGTAATCGGGCGCATGAACGGGACCTGGTCCATGTCCTGGCTCGCGTCGCGCTCGCGCATCATGCTCTCCTGCACGCCGCACACGCTGATGACCGGTATGAAGCCGCGGTACGCGGCGCCGATGGCGGTGACCAGATTGGTCAAGCCCGGTCCCTCCGTCGCCGTGACCACCGAGGGGCGGCCGGAGACGCGGGCGAACCCCAGCGCCATGAACGCCGCGCCCTGCTCGTGGCGCGTCAGAACGAAGCGGATCTGCGGCGTCTCGCGCAGCGCGTCGATGACCGCCAGGTTCTGCGTGCCGGGAATGCCGAAGACGTGGTCGACGCCCTCGCGCAGCAGCCCGTCCACCAGGGCGCGTGCCGCCGTCGTCGTCTTGACCCGCGAGGGTTGGCCGGTGTCCATCTTTTTCTCCTATGGAAAGTGTGCGCCGTGAGCGTGCGCCGCCCGGTCCGGCTACGTGCCGAAACGGCGCGCCCGACCGTACAACCCCAAGAGTAGCAGAGTCCGCGCCGTCGGCGGCAGCGGGGCCGCAGCGCTCAGTTCGACGGGATCTCGCGCAGGCTTCTGCCCTCGAAGCGATGATGGCACTGCGCGCAGTAGTATTGCCTGCGCTCGAGCAGCGCTTCGCCGTCCGTGCGTTGCCGCGCACGCTGGCGAAGCCACAGTGTAAGCGCGACGACGCCCAGGCCGGCATAGAGCAGGCCGCCGCCGGGCGGCGCCCACAGGAAGGCGAGCCCGAGCGCCAGCGCGACCCACAACAGAAGCTCGGTGGCCACGAACCGCAATGCCGCGAACGACCCTGAAACATCGTGGAAACGCAGGATGTTTCCGCAAATGGGGCAGAGCTTTGCGTCAGGCTGGAGTGCGAACCACACAAGAACGCGCTTTCGTACGACGCACCCATCTTGAGCTATCAAGCTCGGCATTTCAAGGCCGGCCCGACGCGGCTACGGAGGAGGGCAATGCCGCGCACGCCGTGGTATGGTTTCGCTTTCGCAAGTCACTGGAAAGGCTGAGCAATGAAAATCGGGAAAGTGGGCCTGATGACCCCGGGCGACATGGGGCAGGCGGTAGCGATGCAGATCAAGGCGAACGGGTTCGTCGTCTGCACCGCACTGCAGAAGCGCAGCGACCGCAGTCGCGCGCTGGCCGAGGAGGCGGGATTGACCGATGTCGGCACGGTTGCCCGGCTTGTCGCTGAATGCGACGTCGTGCTGTCGGTGATGAACCCGGGGGCTGCGGTGGATTTCGCGCGCGACGCGGCGGAGGGCTTGCGGGCAAGCGGCCGCAAGACGCTGATTGTCGACTGCAACGCGGTCGCGCCGCCGACG
>JAOTWE010000037.1 GCA_029863065.1 Betaproteobacteria bacterium | reverse complement strand
GCGCCGGCGGTAGCCGACGCCCAGATCCGTGCCCTGTTCGCGTAACGCCATGCCATCCAGCACTGCCGGCGGCCGCGTCAGCGGCGTGCCCTCGAAGCGATGCGCGAGGAACGCGTCGAGGCGCTGTTCCACGTCCATGTCGAGCCTCAGTCCGACGCGCTCGGAATGCAGGTAGGCGTATTCGCCGGCGTAGACATTGAGCGGCAGATAGTCGTAGCGCACGCCGTAGCCGACGTAGGGCGAGCGCTCCGCGATCAGCGCGCCGCCCGATGCCGCGCTGCCTTGCGGCAACGCCTCGGCAAATCCGTCGCCGTAGGCCGACGCCGCGAGCGGCGAAGACAGTATCAGCGACAGCAGGACAAATCGTACCGCGCGCAAAGCGATTTCCTTGACGCAGGACCGCGCGAGCTTACATGGAATCACGCTACGATTAGCCTGCCGAAAAGTACATCACGGGAGAGTTCATGCTTTGTCGCCGCCTTGTCCCGGTCGCGGTCGCGCTGTCGGCCTTGCTTGCCGCCGCGCCTGCAACCGCCATGGAGCCCTGGAACATACTCGCGCAAACGCGCAAGCACATGCCGCAGCCGCCCTGGCCCGAGGGCGACGAGCGCGGCATGGCCAACCAGATCGGGCCCGCCACCTGGGCGCGCTGCGCCTGGCACCTCGGGCAGGCGAAGGCGAAGTCCTACGAGCTTTCTTACCCGCGCTCGAACACCATGCCGCTGTCGCCGTTTACCGGGCCGTACTTGCAGGAGCCCAAGCCCAGCGCCGGGCTTCCCGAAACCCTGCACGGCTTCAATGGCGAGTCCTTCAAGGAAGGGGCCGCGCCCGGCGCGCAGGGCACGCAGATGGATGCGCTCGGAAATTTCGCGTTCATGCGCGAGCCCTGGGACGGCAAGCCGCCGTTCCCGGCGCAGAACCTGCGCTACTACGGCGGCTTTACGCAGGCCGAAGTGAAGCCGACGCCGGAATCGCCGCTTGCGCGGCTCGGCATGGAAAAGGCGCCGCCCATCGTCACCAGCGCCGTGCTGCTCGATGCGAAAGCCGGCGTCGGCGCCGGCCAGCCGATGCGAGCCGGCGAACTGGTAACGCGCAAGGACATCGAATCGATGCTCAAGTCGCAAGGCCTCGGCAAGCGCGGCATCCAGCCGGGCGACGTGGTGTACGTGCGCACCGGCTGGGGCGAGCATTGGCGCGACCCGGACACGGAGAAGCTGTATTACAGCCAGGCGCCGGGCCTCGCCCACGATGCCGCGATGTACCTCGGCGAGCGGCGCGTGGTTGCCGTCGGCCTCGATACGCCGTTCATCGATCCGGTGCCCGAAGGCATGCTCATGGGCAAGGCCGGCCCCGCGCCGGGCACGCCCGCAGGCATGCCGTTCGCGGTGCATCACCACCTGCTCACGCAGATGGGCATCCACCACATCGAGAATGCGAAGCTCGACGAGCTGGCGAACGACAAGGTATGGACGTCCTGCACCCTGATCCTGCCGCTCCGGGATCAGGGCGCGGCGGGTTCGCCGCTGCGGCCGGTGGCGATCGGCGTGCCGGGGCAGTAGGCCAGCCGGCGCCGTTCGCGGCGGGTTGAAGGCGTTACGCGGCCTGTCGTTTCTTTCCGCGACGACCTAGCGGGTGCGCGCGGCTTTCACGAACTCGAGCGCGGCCTGAACAAGCGGGGGATCCTTCTCGTAGTCGGCCGCCTCGGCACGGTCGATCTGTATCCATTCCCTCGTACTCGCCATGCCGCCGGGCTGAAACGGGATGACATTGTCCCTTGAGAACTGCAGTTCCGTCGCGGTGGCGACGGGCAGGCGCAGCCCCACGCCGTGGCCGCTGATACAGGCGAACATCCTGTCGCCGACAAAGTAGGCGCCAAGGCCGTTGATCTTCTTCGTGCTGACGCCGGGAAGCTTCAGAAGCAAGGCGTCGATCTGCGCCTTGCGACTGGACTCGGGTGTATCGGTCTTCATGGGAAATCCGGTCGGGTTGTCATTCGTGCTTCAGATGGGCGATGACGAGGCGCATGGGCGGGGTCGCGTTTCGACTAGAATTCGCATCCATGCGGGCCTACTTCATCCGCGGTGCAGACCGCCAGACGATTCTCGAGCTGCGGGACGCGGCGGTGCCGGAGCCCGGCCCGCAGCAGATGCTCGTGCGCGTGAAAGCCGCGGGCCTGAACCGCGGCGAATTCATGACAGCGCCGCCCGCGCCCAAGGCCGCGGGCACCGATGCCGCCGGAGAAGTGCAGAAGCTGGGCGCCGGCGTGACCCAGTTCAGGATCGGCGCGCGCGTCATGGGCCGCTGTCCCGGCGCCTTCGCCGAGTACGCGCTGATGGATGCGCGCGAAACGATGGCCGTGCCGGACAAGCTTTCCTGGGAGGAGGCGGCCGCGGTGCCGATCGTGTTCCTCGTCGTCTACGACATGCTCGTGGCGCAGGGTCGCCTCGAGGCGGGCGGGTGGCTGCTCGTCACCGGCATCACTTCGGGCGTCGGCGTCGCCGCGCTGCAGACGGCGAAGGCCCTGGGCGCCAAGGTGATCGGCACGTCGGGTTCGGCGGAAAAGCTCGCGAAGCTGCAGCCGCTCGGTCTGGACCTCGCGCTCGCCACGCGCAAGCCCAGCTTCGCCGACGCCGTGCTGAAGGCGACCAGCGGCAAGGGCGCCAACCTGTGCGTGAACAACGTCGGCGGCTCGGTGTTCGCCGAATGCGTGCGCGCGCTTGCCTTCGAGGGGCGCCTCGCGGTTGTCGGTTACCTGGACGGCGTGCTGAAAGCGGAGATCGACCTCGACGCCCTGCATGCCAAGCGCCTGACGCTGTTCGGCGTCTCCAACAAGCTCAGGAACGCCGAGCAGCGCGCCGCGACCGTGCGCGGCTTCGCAGAGAAAGTGCTGCCGTTCATTGCCGAGGGCCGCATCAAGCCCTTGATCGATCGCGTTTACCCGTTCGACGAGCTGCCGGCAGCGAAGACGCGCATGGAAGCCAACGCCCACGTCGGCAAGATCGTCGTAACGCTGTAGCGACAGACCTTAAGGTCTGTCCCTTATATAGCCTTCGCCGCGCGCAGCCGCGCGATCTCGTCCTTGCCGTAACCCAGCTCGGCCAGGATCTCCTCGGTGTGCTCGCCGATCTCCGGCGCGGCGCTCGCCAGGCGCGCCGGCGTGCGCGAGAGCTTCACCGCCTGGTTGACGATGCGGAATTTTCCGAGCGATCGGCTCTCGACCTCGACCGCGGCGCCAATGTGGCGCACCTGCGGATCGGCGAACACCTGGTCCATGGCGTAGATCGGGCCGCAGGGAACGCCGACGGCGTTCAGCGCCTCGATCCACTCGGCGCTTTTCTTCGCCGCCAGCGCCTTGTTGATCTCGGCATTGAGCTGCGCGCGGTTCTTGGCGCGCGCGGGCATGCCGGCGAATTCGGCCCGCGCAAGCAAATCCTCGCGGCCGATGGCGCCGCACAGCCGCGTCCACATGCCTTCGCCCGAGGCGGCGACGTTGATGTAGCCGTCCGCCGTCTTGTACGCCGAGGTCGGCATGCTCGTCGGGTGATCGTTGCCGACCTGCGGCGCCACCTCGCCTTCCTTGAGATAGCGCGCCGCCTGGAAGTCGGTGAGCGTGATGCCCGCCTGGAGCAGCGAGCTCTGCACCCACTGGCCTTTGCCCGAACGCTCGCGCTCGAGCAGCGCCGTCATGATGCCAAGCGCCGCGAACAGGCCGGCCGAGACGTCGGCCACCGCCGCGCCCACACGCACCGGCCCCTGCCCCGGCAGCCCAGTAATCGACATCAGGCCGCTCATGCCCTGGGCGATCTGGTCGAAACCGGGCCGGTCGCGGTACGGCCCGTCCTGGCCGAAGCCCGAAATGCTGGCGAGGATGATGCGCGGATTGATCGCCGCGAGCGATTCGTAGTCGATGCCCAGCCGGAACTTCACGTCGGGCCGGTAGTTCTCGACCACGACGTCCGCGGATTTCGTCAGCCGCATGAATACCTCCTTTGCCTGCGGCTGCTTGAGGTTGAGCGTCAGCGAGCGCTTGTTGCGCTGCAGGTTCTGGAAATCGGAGCCGGAGCGCGCCCCGCCCATGCCTTCGTTCGGGTCGACGCCCGGCGGCGATTCGATCTTGATGACGTCGGCGCCGAAGTCGGCGAACTGGCGCACGCAGGTGGGGCCGGCGCGCACGCGCGACAGGTCCAGGATGCGAAGGTGCGATAGCGCAGTGGAGGCGATGGTGCGTGGCATGCGATTTCCCTAGCGTGTGGGGGTAACGCGCGTGTTGGCGAGCACCAGCCGGTCGACGAGGTTCCTGACCAGGGCGCGCGTCAGCTGCAGCTGCGCGCCGCCGCTCATCTGCGCCAGCGCCTCCGGCTCGAACTCGGCGAGCAGCAGCCGGGTCATCGATTCCACCGTGGCGTGGCGCGGCAGCTCGCCGCCCCAGATGTAGGCCATCTCGCCGAAGCACTCGCTGTGGTTGACGACGTTCAGCAGCCGCCCGCTCTTGGTGACCTTGACCTCGCCCTCGGCGAGAAAGAAGAAGCTCTTGCCCTTTTCGTTCTCGCGCAAGATGGTCCTGCCCTTGTCGACGCGCGCCCAGCGGCCGGCTTTCACCAGCTCCCAGAGGTCGGCGTCATCGAGCCTGGAGAGCAGTTCCACGCGCTTGAGCGCGACGTACTTCTCGGTGTCGGGGATGGCGTCGGCGGGGAGCACCTGGCGCACGACCTTGGACAGCTCCAGGGCGAATTCGTCCCAGGTCGGGTAGCGCGCCTCGGGTTTCTTCCGCAGCGCGCGCAGCAGCACCACGTCGAGCTCCTTCGGCAGGCCCTTGCGGACCTCGCTCGGCGGCAACGGCTCGAGCTCGACGATCTTCCTCAGCAGCGCGTGAAGGTTTTCGGCGCGCAGCGGCGGCTGCCCGGTGAGCATCTCGTAGAGCACCACGCCGAGCGAGTACATGTCGCTGTGGTGCGTGAGCTCGCGCCCGGCGATCTGCTCGGGCGCAAGGTAATAGGGCGAGCCCATTTCCACGCTTTGCACCGCCTGGCTCTTTCGCAGGTAGGCGGCGCCGAAATCGGCGATCTTGACGTTGGTGCCGCCGGCCAGCATGAGGTTCGCCGGCTTGATGTCGCGGTGCACGATGCCTTCCTTGAAGGCGTACTCGAGGGCGCCGCAGCACTTGAAGCCGATCTGCAGGACATCGGCGACCGGCAGCAGCTTGCCCGGCTGGGTGTGCGCCGAGAGATCGCCCCCCAAGACCAGCTCCATGGCGATGTAACCCGAATCCTCCCCCACCACGGCGTCGAGGATGGAGACGATGTGCGGGTGCTTGAGCTTGCCGGCGAGCGAAGCCTCGTTCTGGAACTGCAAGCGGTACACGGTGCCGAACTCGGGGTCGCGGAACACCTCGGGCTCGATCGTCTTCAGCGCCACCTCGCGTCCGGAAAACGTGTCCCGCGCCAAGTAGACGGTGCCGGTGGCGCCCTTGCCGAGCATCTTGTGCACGTCGTACTTGCCGACCTGAAGGCTCAAGCCGAGATCGATGGCTTCCGGCACTGCCGCGTGTCCTCCCGTTTTGCTTCCGGTCCGGGATGTTACTGCATGCCGCGCTTGCCGAGCGTGCGCCAAGGCACGAAAATCGGCTTCTCGGATTGTCCCCTGGCGGCGCGTGCATGGAACACAAGGAAGTTCCGGTCGAGTACCTCGAGTTCGGCATGTTCGTGACCAAACTCGACCGCCCCTGGACCGAGACGCCGTTCGTCTACCAGGGCTTCGTACTGAAAACCGAGCAGCAGCTGAACGCGCTGAAGAAGTACTGCCAGAAGGTATACGTCGACCCGGAGAGGCGCGAGGTGGTGGTCGCGCCCAAACTCCTCGCCCTGCCGCCGGCTTCCACGCGCCAGGTTATCGCCGAGCAGACCAAGGAAAAAGTGCGCGGCACAGTGGCGTACAAGGAGCTCGCCACGGTCGAGGAAGAGCTGCCGCGCGCCCGCAGCGTCTTCACGCAGACCAACGCCATCGTGCACAGCATGTCGCGGGCGGTGATCACCGGCAACGCGCTCGACGGCGAGCGCGCCAAGCAGGCGGTGAACGAGATCACCGACTCGGTGGTGCGCAACCCCGACGCCATGATGCTGCTCGTCACCATGCGCGACAAGGCCGAGGAGACCCTCAATCGCGCGACGCAGGTGTCGGTCTACATGACGGTGTTCGGCCGCTTCCTGCAGCTCGAGCGCGAGCGCCTGGAGGTCCTCGGGCTGATCGGCCTGCTGCAGGACATCGGCATGCTGAAGCTCCCCCAGGGCATGCCGGGTCGGCGCAGCGACCTCGCGCTCGCGGAGGACGAAATCTTCAAGACGCACGTCTCGAACAGCGTCGAGATCCTCTCCCAGACCGCGGGGCTGCCGGCCGAGCTGCCGGGTCTCGCGTCGCTGCATCACGAGCGCTACGACGGCAGCGGCTACCCGCGCGGCCTGAAAGGCAGCGCCATCTCGCAGATCGGCGCCATCGCCGGCATCGTCGACACCTTCGACATGCTGACCGCGCCGGCGCCCTACGGCATGCAGATGCCGCCCTCCAATGCGCTGAACGTGCTGTTCCAGAACCGCGGCACGCAGTTCCACGCCGCGCTCGTCGAGCAGTTCATCCAGTGCGTCGGCGCCTTCCCGGTGGGCAGCGTCGTCGAGCTGAACAGCGGCGAGATCGGCGTGGTGATCACGCAAAACCTGGTGAAGCGCCTGCAGCCGCGCGTCATGGTGGTGCAGGACGCCAACGGCAACCCGATCCACCCGCACAAGGTCCTCGACCTGGTGCACGAGCCGATGGCGACGCCCGACGAGCCCTACCGCATCCGCCGTACGCTCGACCAGACCAGGATCAAGATCGATTCACGAGAGCTGTTTCTGTGAATACGGCGCTGGACAGCGCCGCGATACAGCACCTGCTCGATGAGTTCGGCCTCGACGCCGAAGCCGTCGCCGCGCTCGAGGCGCTCGGCGTCGCAATGAACGAGCGTTCGCCCGAGGCGCTGCAGGCGGCGCGCGGCGAGAGCGCGCTCTCGAGCGCCACCTCGCCCTTTTTCCTGCCGCTCCTGCCCGCGGGCATGTCGGAGCCGCAGCGCGCCCTGGTCAACGCGCTCGCACGCGCCAGCCTCGGCGGCGAGTGGCTGCCGCGGCTGCTGCAGGAATGGACGGCGACGCTCAATCCGGAGGAGCCGAGCGAGCGGGCGCTGCGCGACTGCCGCCCGCTGCAGGAGCTGCTGCGCGCCGGTGCGCTGCACGTCTACGCGGCGGACGCCGCGCGCTGCGAGGCGGCGCTCGCCGCCGCCGAGCGCCTGGGCGCCCTGCAGCTCGCGCTCATCGCCGAAGTCGCCGCGCGCGACACGCATGACCATGCCGAAGCCGCCACCGGCCTGTCCAAATTCATGGCGCAGGCGGACGCCTGCGTCGCCGCGCGCCTTGCCGACGGCATGCAGATGGCGCTGCTGTTCGTCGACTGCGGCGTGATCGCGCGCATCGACGGAGTGTGGGGCTACGTGGTGGGCGACGGCGTGCGCGACCGCCTCGGCGCGCGCCTGCGCACCGAGGTGCTGCGCGCGCAGGATATCCTCGGCCACCCGGGACGCGACGAGTTCGCCTGCGTGCTCGCCGGCCTGCAAAGCGCCGGCGTCGCCACCCTCGCCGCCGAGAAACTGCTGCGCGCGCTCGACCAGCCCCTGTGGGTGGACGTCGACGAAGTGTATGCGCGCCCGGCCGTGGGCATCGCGGTGTTTCCGGAGCACGGCACGAGCGCGGTGGAGCTGCTGCAGCGGGCGCGCACCGCCAGCCGCGCCGCGCGCGAGCGGCCCGAGCGTTTCGCGCTCTACAGCGCCGAGCAGGAGCGCTCGGAGATCGAGCTGCTGCTCTACGAGAACCGGCTGCGCGCGGCGATCTCCCAGGATGCGCTGCACATCGTCTTCCAGGCGCAGCGCGACGCGCGCACCGGGCTGATCGTTGGCGCCGAGAGCCTGCTGCGCTGGCGCGACGCGAGCCTGGGCGCGGTGCCGGTGGAAAAGGCAATCGCCGCCGCGGAGTCCGCGGGTCTGGTGAACGAGGTGACGCTGTGGCTGGTGAACGGCGCGCTGCGCAACTGCCGCCAGTTCCGCGACGTTGCCGGTCTCGACCTGCGCGTCGGCGTCACCTTGTCGGCGAAAAGCCTGCGCCAGGCCGACCTGCCCGAGTTCGTGCTGAGCGCGCTCAAGACCTGGAACCTGCGACCGAGCCGGCTGACGCTCGAAGTCACCGAGACGCAGGTGCTGGCGGCGAGCCTAGAGTCGGTGGAGACGCTGCAGCGCCTGCGCGCGGCGGGCGTGCGACTGTCGCTCGATGACCCCGGCGCCGGCTATGCTTCGCTCGCCTGGCTGGCGACGCTGCCGTTCCACGAGCTGCGCATCAACCTCGCCCACGTCGGCGACATCGTCGAGTCGCCGCAGCACCTGGCGCTGGTGGAGTCGTTGATCGGTCTTGCGCACCGGCTGAAGATGGAAGTCCTGGTGGCCGGCGTGGACGACGAGGCGAGCGCCGCGCTGCTCAAGCCCCTGGGCTGCGACCTGATGCAGGGGGCGGTGATCGGCGCGCCGCTCGAGACGCCCGAGTTCATCAGGAAATTCCGCGAGGACTGAGGGCGCGCGGCCAGTGCCGGGATTGTGTCCAAGCTGTGGCAAGGTGATGATATTGGCCATTGGCGCGAACCGCGCCGCCCCGGCAGCGGTCGAATCGTCATTCAGCAAGGGAGAACAAGGCCATGCGCAATGCCAGCCTCGCACTATTGATCGCGTCCGCCCTCGCCGCCTGCAGCGAAGCCGAGCCCCCGGGAACCGCCGCGGCGCCGCAAGCACTGCCGCCGCCCAAGCCGATGGTGCAGGCCGCGGCCGCGCCGACGCCGGCGCCCGCCGCCGCGCCGGTCGCCGCGCCGCAGCCCTCCGCCGACGAGCTGCTCGCCGCACGCGTGAAGCAGGCGCTGCGCGACACCAGGAAAGTGGACGGCCAGGGCGTTGACGTGCGCGTCGCCGGCGGTGCCGTCACCCTTTTCGGCACCGCGTCCTCCGCCGGCGAGCGGCGCAAGATCGAGGAATTCGTCGCCGGGCTCGAGGGCGTGCAATCGGTGGTCAGCAAGCTGGTGATCGTGCGCGGGTCGTAGCCGCGTCGCGGAACGTGCCGCGGTAGGCGGCTCGCCGCTCGTCGGCGCTTCGCCCCAGCGCGCAGTACAGCGCGTGCGGGGTGACGAGCGCGTCGGCCTCGCCGAGCGCGTTGGCGCGGTAGCTCGACCAGCGGTAGTGCGCGGGATGGCGCACCAGGCCGGCGCGCACCGGGTTCATCTCGATGTAGCGCATGCAGGCGAGGACGTAGCGCCGCGCGTAGACGGGCGAGGCGTCGAACGCCTGCGCGCCGACGGCGCGGATCAAGGGCGAGGCGGCGTCGGCCCGCAGCGGCGTGAGGAGCAGATGCGTATGCGTGCCCATGAGCACGTAGGCGTGCACCGCGCAGGCGGCGGCGCTCGCGCTGCGCAGCAGCGTGGCGTAGTCGCCTGGGGCCAGCGCCGGTTCCGCGCCGCGCAATACGAGGTGCAGCGCGACGCCGGGCTGCTGCGGACAAGGCTGCCGGGCCATGGCACAGCAACGCCGCCGCCCGCGCGGCGGTTGACGCCGGCCCACGAATTCAGCCGGGCAGCGCCTTCGCCTTGGCAAAGAAATTCGCCACGCGCGGCCCCAGCGCACCCTCGAGCTGCAACGTGATGGCGTCGCCCGCCGGTCCCATGGCGTCGGTGAGCGCATGCGAAAGCTGGACGCGAATGTCCTTGAAGTCGGCGGCGCTGGCGCCGGCCGCCTCGCCGATGAAGCCCGCGGCCAGAAGCTGCTCGAGCATCGGCCGCACGTCGCCGATCTGCTCGAACTGCTTCACCAGGTCGGCACCCGTCGCCTTGCCGTTGGCGACGATGAGGAGCGTGCGCAGCTTCTGCTCCAGCCGGTGCTTGCGCGTCTCGATCTCCTCGACGCCCTTGTCGGTCTTCTTCAGGACCGCTTGCAGATTCATGCGCGCCTCCCGTGGGTCAGCCAGCGCGCAAAGCCTACCGCGGGATGGCGCCGGGCGAAACCGGGCCGGGTTACGATGCGGACTCGAGCCCAAGCGAGGATTGCCATGAGCGCTCCAGACCGACCCGCGGCACAACCGCCGCATGACCCGATCCAGGACCTGGCGGAGAAGATCTACGTCCAGCTGTGCGGGCGGATCTACGCCGCCGGCGGCGAGAAGCCCCAGCCCAGGGCCGTGGCCCAGCTGTGCTTCAAACTCGCCGAAACCTTCATCGCCGCGAACTACGAGTTCAATCCGACCGCGGTCGCCGCGCGCGCGGCGAAGGACAAGGCCTCGGTGAAGATCGACTCGGTGCAGATCGATTTCGGACCCGTGGACAAGGGCTGAATCGACAAGCTGCTGTTTTCCCTCGGAAACTCGCAAGGTCCTTCGCCTGTCACAGGCCTATGCGCATGCCCTCCCGCCAGTTGCTGGAATCGCTCGACACGCGCGAGCGCAGTCTGCGCGACAAGATCGCCGAGCGCCGCGATGCGCTGGACGATGCCGCGCGCCCGGCGGATCCGGCGGGCGACCTGGCCGACAAGGCCTTCGAGCGCACGCGCGCCGAGGTCGAGCACGACCTGCTCGAGCTCTCCCTGCGCGAGCTCGAAGCGATCGCTGCGGCGCGCAAGCGCGTCGCCAACGGCACCTACGGCGAGTGCATCGAGTGCGGCGAGCCGATCGCGCCGGCGCGGCTCGAGGTGAATCCCACGGCGCGGCGCTGCGCCGAATGCCAGGCGCGGCACGAGAAGGTCTCGAGCACACCCTGAACGGACCAGTCCATGAAGAACTTCGCCATCGCCTTTCTGCTGGGGATCATCGTCGGCGCCGTCGGCACGTGGTATTTCGAGCAGGAGCGCGAGTCCGCGACCGCCGTCAACGAGGCGGAGCAGCGCGCCGCGGAGGCCGCCGCCAAGGCGCGAGATGCGCTCGGCCAGGCCGCCGCAGGTGCCAAGTCCGCGCTCGCGTCCAGGCTCGAGGCGCTCGAGTTGCGCGCGCAGGACGTGAAGGAGGACCTCGCACGCAGCGGCCGCCTCGTGCGCCGCAAGGCGCGTGAGGCCGGCGAGCTGGTGAGCGACGCGGCGCGCGACGCGGCCATCACCGCCGAGATCAAGGGCAAGCTCGCCGCGGACCCCGCGCTCTCCGCGGCGGCCATCACCGTCGAGACCAGCAACGGCCGCGTCACGCTCGCCGGCACCGCACCCTCGCACGAGGCGATCGGCCAGGCAACGCTCCTCGCGCTCGAGACCCAGGGCGTGCGCGAAGTGGTCTCGACGCTGCAGGTTTCCGGCGGCTGAGCCGCTAGCCCCTCGCCATCCCGGCGAACGACGCCGTCACGCCCACCAGGCTCTCGCCCGCCACCAGTCCCGCCGCGGCCGCCACGGTGAAGCGCCCCGCGAGCGAAGGCAGATGCCGCGCGAAGAGCCACGCGGCGAGCGCACCGAGGAACATCGTGAAGCTGATCGACGCCGGGATGACGAAGGCGAGGCCGAAGGCGACGGCGCTGGGCGCGTAGCGCCAGCGCGCTTCGAGGAACCCGAGCGCGACGCCGGCAAGCGCGCCGGCGAGCATCGCGGCGCGCGCGCCCACGGGCACCGCCTGCAGCCCCTGCGCCAGCGCGAGCGCCACCGCCTTCCAGGTCGCCACGGCCGGCGCCGGCCATTCCGCAGTAAGCAGCATCGCCTGCGGGTCGGGGATGAGCGCGAGATACACCACGACCCCGACCACCGAACCGGCCGCGATGCCGCAGACCTGCGCCACCGACTGGCGCGCGGGCGAAGCGCCGATGGCGTGGCCGACCTTGTAGTCGTTCATCAGGTCGGCGCACTGCCCGGCGGCGCCGCCGGCGACGTTCGCCGCCATGAGATTCGTGACCGCCTGCCCGGGGGCGGCCAGGCCGACGCCGAGCTGCGACACCTTGCCGATGGCACCGATCGGCGGAATGCCCGTCTCGCCCACCACGCGCGCCGCGACCGCGGCGAGCACCAGCGCGAGCGGCACCGCGAGCAGCGCGATGCCGAGGCCGATATCGAAGAGCATGACCTGCATCGCCACCGCGAGCGCGCAGGCAAGCGCGAGCCCGGCGACCGAAAGCGGCGTCCAGTGCGCGCCGATCGTGAGGCGCGCGCCGCGCAACTGCAAGGCGAAGCTCGTCGCAGCGGCCGTGACCATCAGCGCAACACCGGGCCACAGCAGCCACTCGACCAGCGGACCGAAGCCCGCGCCCGCCACCTGCCCGGTCTCGAGCAGCCACGGCGCGACCCCGCCCCAGGCCAGCAGCGCTCCCGCCGCGAGCGACACGCCCGCGCGCAAGCCGATGATGGCGCCGAAGCCGGCGAGGAGCGGCGAAGGGTCGAGCCCGATCGTCAGGCGCGCGAGTGCCGCCGACGGCGCCCAGACCGAGAGCGGCAGGAACGCCTTCCAGGCGCCCGCGGCGAGTGCCGCCCCGGCGAGCACGGCAATGCGCGCCGCGGCCTCGCGCCCGCGGGCGAACACGTCGCGCAGCGTCTCGAGCGTCGCCACGCCGGCGGGGAAGCGCAGCGGCGCCTGGACGATGAGCGCCGGCCTGAGCGCCCAGGCCACCCACACGCCGAGAAAGCTCACGGCGAACACCCAGGCGATGAGCGGCCAGGCCTCGAAGCTGCGCCCGGTGATCAAGGTGTACGCCGGAATCGGCGCCACCAGGCCGCCGGAGACGATGGAGGCTGCGGCGCTCGCCGCGGTCTGGCTGATGTTGCTTTCCTTCAGCGTCCACTGCGGTGCGCGCGCGGCGCGCTCGGCGCCGCGCCAGAAGGCCAGGCCGGCGAGCAGCGCCGCGATCGACATGTTGAACGACCAGCCGATCTTCAGGCCGGAGTAGACATTGCACGGCGCGAGCAGCGCGCCGAGCAGCACGCCCGTGACGAGGGCGCGCGGCGAGAGTTCGCGCTCGGCCGCCATGCGGCGCGCGCTAGCGCTTCTCTTCGGCCGTCGGCCCCGCCGGGGTGAGCAGCGTGCTCTTCGCCTCTTTCATGGGCTGCTTGGTGAAGCCCTTCAGCGAGCCGATCTCTTCGGCATCGCGCGGGATTTCCACGGGGCTGCGCGCATACGCCGTCACCAGCTCGGCGAGAGAGCGCAGCGCGTGCATGTGGATGCGCTCGTGGCCGTGCGAGGCGTCGATGCCGAATGCGATGAGCGCGCTGCGCACGTCGTGCCCCGCCTCGATGGCGGAGGCGCTGTCACAGCGGTAGTAGCGGAACACGTCCTGCTGGTAGCCGATGTCGTTCTCGCGGCACAGGCGAATGAGCTTCCTCGTCAGGTGGTAGTCGAAGGGCCCGGTCTGATCGGCCATGCCGATAGTGACGCCGAACTCGTCGCTTGCCTGCC
The DNA here is from genome assembly GCA_029863065.1 of Betaproteobacteria bacterium. Classification (GTDB taxonomy): domain Bacteria; phylum Pseudomonadota; class Gammaproteobacteria; order Burkholderiales; family SG8-39; genus JAABQT01. The sequence goes on along the minus strand of JAOTWE010000037.1, from coordinate 3,964 downwards.
CCGGCGCGGTGGTGCCGTTGTCGATGGTGACGAGCGAGGCCACGTCGTGCGTCAGCACCGAAGAGGCGCCCACGCCCACCTCCTCTGAGATGGAGAAGATGAACAGCGTGTCGACGGGCAGCTTGCCACCGTCTTCCTGCAGCGCCTTCAGTGCGGCGAACATCGACGCGCAGCCCGCCTTGTCGTCGAGGTGGCGCGAGACGATGAAGCCGTTGGCGAGAAACTCGGCGCGCGTGTCGATGGCGATGGTGTCGCCGATGGCGATGCCGAGACGCTCCAGGTCGCGGCGCGTGCGCGCCAGCGCGTCGACGCGCAGCTCCACGTGCTGCCAGCCGATCGGGTGCGTGTCGACCTCCTCGTTGAAAGTGTGGCCGGAAGCCTTCAGCGACAGGATGCTGCCGCGGTACGAGCCGCGCTCGGTGAAGATGGTGCAGCGCGCGCCCTCGGCGAAGCGCGCCGACCAGTGACCGATCGGCACCACTTCCAGCCGGCCGTTGTCCTTCAGGTTCTTCACCTGTGCGCCGAGCGTGTCGAGGTGCGCGATCATGGCGCGCGCGCCCTTCTGCTCGGTGCCGGGCAGGCGCGCTCGGATCGCGCCGCGACGCGTGAGCTCGTACTCCACGCCGAGCTTGCCGAGCTCGTCGCAGGCCATGCGCACGATGGTGTCGGTATAGCCCGAGGGGCTCGGCGTCTCGAGCAGGCGCTTGAGCACGTCGGCAAGGTAGGTCACGTCGATGTTCAGTCGGGACATGCGTTTCTCCTTCAGCGCGCCGCGCGCTTCACCGCGGTCGGCATGGATTGCGGGAACAACAAGTCGACGAAGCGCTGGGCGGTCGGCTGCGGCTCGTGGTTGGCGAGGCCCGGGCGCTCGTTCGCTTCGATGAACCAGTAGCCCGGCTGGCGCGGGTCGCGCACCATGAAATCGATGCCGGTCACCGGCACGTCGAGGGCGCGCGCGGCGCGCACCGCGGCGTCGACCAGGGACGTGTGCACCTCGGCGGTGACGTCGTGGATGGTGCCGCCGGTGTGCAGGTTGGCGGCTTTCCTGACGTTGATTTCCCTGCCGCTCGGCGGCACGTCGTCGAGCGCGAAGCCCGCCTTGGCGATGCAGCGCTCGGTCTCGGCGTCGAGCGGGATCTTCGACTCGCCGCCGGTCGCCGCGGCGCGGCGCCGGCTCTGGCGCTCGATCAGCTCGCGGATGCTGCTCGCGCCGTCGCCGATGACGCGCGCCGGGCGGCGAATGGCGGCCGCCACCAGCTTGTAGCCGATCACCACCAGGCGCAGGTCCTCGCCCGTGACGCACTGCTCGACGAGCACGCGGTCGCAGTGGGCGCGAGCGCGCTCGACCGCGGCCAGCGCCTCGTCCACCGTTTCCAGGCCCACCGAAACGCCGCGGCCCTGCTCGCCGCGCGCCGGTTTCGCCACCACCGTGCCATGGCGTGAAAGGAACGCTTCCAGGTTCTCGCGCGTATCGAACTCGATCGCCTCGGGCACGCGCACGCCGGCGCGCGCCACCGCGCGGCGCGTGGCGGCCTTGTCGTCGCACAGGCTCATGGCCACGGCGCTGGTCAGCTCCGAGAGACTTTCGCGGCAGGCGATGGAGCGCCCGCCGTAGGTGAGGCGGAAAAATCCCCCTTCCGCATCCATGACCTCGACGCCGATGCCGCGCCGGCGCGCTTCATCGACGATGATGCGCGCATAGGGGTTGAGCCGGCCCTCGGGTGGCGCGCCGACGAACAGGCGCTCGTTGATGGCGTTCTTCCTCTTGATGGTGAACCCCGGCAGGCGCGTGAAACCGAGCTTTTCGTAGAGCTCGATCGCCTGCCGGTTCTCGGCCATCACCGACAGGTCCATGTGCTGCGCGCCGCGCGCCTGGAAGTACTCCGCCAGGCGCCGAACCAGCGTCTCGCCCACCAGCGGCCGCGCCGCCTGCGGGTCCACCGCCAGGCACCACAGCGACGCGCCGCGCTCGGGATCGTCGAAGGCACGCACGTGGTCGACGCCGGTCACCGTGCCGATCACCTGCCCCGTCACTTCGTCCTCGGCGACGAGGTAGACGATGGTGCGGCTGTCGCGGTGACTGAACATGAATTCCGCTGGCACCGTCACCATGCGGTGCGCGAGGTAGATGCGGTTCACCGCGTCGGCGTCGGCCTGGCTCGTCACCCAGCGCACCACGAAGCCGCGCGGCCGGCGGCCGGCGGCGCGGTAGGTCGCGAGATCGAGCCGGTAGGTGTTCGACGGATCGAGGAACAACGCCTGCGGCGCCGCCGCCAGCACCAGGTGCGGATCGCGCACCCAGGCGGCGATGTCGCGCCGCTGCGGACCTTCCTGGGCGAGCGCCGCGGCGAGCGAGCGGGCGTCGGGATAGGTCTGCGCAAACAGCAGCCGTCCCCAGCCGCAATCGAGCGCCACTTCGCTGTCGGGCACGTGCCTACCATGGATGCGCTGCATGCGGTGCTTGTACGCGGCGCTGCTCCTGCGCTTGTGGGAGACCTTGTTCGCCGTTCCCATCTCACACCCCCTGCGTTTGCAGCCACAGTTCGAGCAGCGCCGCCTGCCAGAGTTCCGAGCCCCGCAGCGGCGTAATGTGCGCCTTGGGATCGGCGAACAGGCGCTCCAGGTAGTCGCGGCGGAAAAGGCCCCGCTCCCGGGCGCCGCGCGCGCCGAGCGCGTCGCGCGCGAGTTCCAGGAACGGTCCTTCGAGGTACTTCAGCGCCGGCACCGGGAAGTAGCCCTTCGGCCGGTCGATGACCGCGGCCGGCACCACCTGGCGCGCCACGTCCTTGAGGATTCCCTTGCCGCCGTCCCGGAGCTTCTGGTGCGGCGGGATGCGCGCCGCGAGCTCGACCAGCTCGTGGTCGAGGAACGGCACGCGCGCTTCCAGCCCCGCGGCCATGGTCATGTTGTCGACGCGCTTCACCGGATCGTCCACCAGCATCACGGTGGTGTCGAGGTGCAGCGCGCGGTCCACCGGGTCGTTGGCGTCGGCGGCCGCCATGCGCTCCTCCACCAGCTCGCGTGCGTGGTCCAGACCGACGTATTCGGCCGAAACTTGAGCCGAGTAGGCGGCGAAATCGCGGTCCATGAAAGCGCGCGCGTAATCGCGCGCCGCGTCGCCTGAGCCGACGAGCTTCGGGTACCAGTGGTAGCCGCCGAAGACTTCGTCCGCGCCCTGGCCCGACTGCACCACCTTGACGTGACGCGCCACCTCCTGCGACAAGAGGTAAAACGCGACGTTGTCGTAGGACACCATCGGCTCGGACATCGCGCGTACGGTCGCCGGCAGCGCATCCAGCAGGCGCGAGGATTCGATGAAGATCTTCCGGTGCTCGGTCTCGAAGCGCTGCGCGACGATGTCGGACCAGCGGAACTCGTCACCCGACTCGCCGTGCGCGCCCTCGAAGCCGATGGAGAAGGTGCGCAGGTCCGCGTGCCCCGCCTGCGCGAGCAGCCCGGTAATGAGACTCGAGTCCACGCCGCCCGAGAGCAGCACGCCCACCGGCACGTCGGCGATGCGCCGGCGCTCGACCGCGAGACGCAGCGCGGCGAGCAGCTCCTCGCCCCAGTCGGCGGCGCTTCTCTGGATGTCGGCCGCGCTGCGCTCGAACGAGAGCGCCCAGTACACGCGCTCGCGCGCCGTGCCGTCGGGCTCGATCGTGCGCAGCGTGGCGGGCGGCAGCTTGCGCACGCCCTTGAGGATGGTGCGCGGCGGCGGCACCACGGCGTGGAACGACATGTAATGGTTGAGCGCCACCGGGTCGATCGACGTATCGACCTCGCCCGCGGCGAGCAGCGCCGGCAGCGTCGAAGCAAAGCGCAGACGGCCCTTCGTTTCGGCGTAGTACAGCGGCTTGATGCCGAGGCGGTCGCGCACCAGCGTCACGCGCCCGCTGTCGCGCTCGGCGACGGCGAAGGCGAACATGCCCTGCAGGCGCTCGGGAGCGCGCTCGCGCCAGGCGTG
>JAOTWE010000036.1 GCA_029863065.1 Betaproteobacteria bacterium | reverse complement strand
GGTCGACGCCGCGGTGAAGAAGGCCTACGGGGCAAAGAAGAAGATCGTGTGGATGGAAATGTACGCCGGCGAAAAGTCCTGCAAGGTGTACGGCGAGAACGTCTGGCTGCCCGAGGAAACGCTCGCCGCCGCCAAGGAGTACGTGGTGTCGATCAAGGGCCCCCTCACCACGCCGGTGGGCGGCGGCATCCGCTCGATCAACGTCGCCTTGCGCCAGGAGCTGGACCTGTACGTCTGCCTGCGCCCGATCCGCTACTTCAAGGGCGTGCCCTCGCCGCTGAAGGAACCGGAAAAGACCGACATGGTGATCTTCCGCGAGAACGCGGAGGACATCTATGCCGGCATCGAGTGGGCGGCGAAGACGCCCGAAGCGCAGAAGCTGATCAAGTTCCTGACCGACGAAATGAAGGTAAAGAAGATCCGCTTCCCCGGGAGCTCGGCCATCGGCATCAAGCCAGTCTCCATCGAGGGATCGGAGCGACTGATCCGCAAGGCCTTCCAGTACGCCGTCGACAACGACCGCAAGTCGGTGACCCTGGTGCACAAGGGCAACATCCAGAAATTCACCGAGGGCGGCTTCCGCGACTGGGGATACGCGCTCGCGCAGCGCGAGTTCGGCGCCAAGCTCGTGGACGGCGGTCCGTGGTGCAGCTTCAAGAATCCCAAGACCGGCCGCGAGATCGTCGTCAAGGACGTGATCACCGACGCCTTCCTGCAGCAGATCCTGCTGCGGCCGGCGGAGTACGACGTCATTGCCACGCTGAACCTGAACGGCGACTACATCTCGGATGCGCTCGCCGCACAGGTCGGCGGCATCGGCATCGCGCCGGGCGCCAACATGAGCGACTCGATCGCCATGTTCGAGGCCACCCACGGCACCGCGCCCAAATATGCCGGCAAGGACTACGTCAATCCGGGCTCGGAGATCCTGTCGGCGGAAATGATGCTGCGACACATGGGTTGGGTCGAAGCCGCCGATGTCATCGTGCGCTCGATGGAGAAGGCGATCGCCGACAAGGTCGTGACTTACGATTTTGCCCGCCTCATGCAGGGCGCCAAGCAGGTGTCGTGCTCGGGCTTCGGCCAGGCGATGATCGAGAGGATGTGAAGCGCGGTCCGCCGGCAGCAAAGAAAAAGGGCCGCTCGCGCGGCCCTTTTCGCTTGCAGCGGCGGCGGTCAGACCTTGTTGATGTTGGAAGCCTGCTTGCCCTTGGGGCCCTGCACCACGTCGAAGCTCACCTTCATGCCCTCTTTGAGGGTCTTGAAGCCCGCCATCTGGATGGCGGAGAAATGCGCAAACAGGTCTTCGCTGCCATCATCCGGCGTGATGAAACCATACCCCTTTGCGTCGTTGAACCACTTCACGGTGCCTGTCGCCATTGCCGCTTCCCTTGAGTTGGTTTGAGAACGCCGGGCGGTTCACCCGGGCCATGCTTGAAACTCACGCCGCCGCCGCCCTTTGCCCATGGCGTTACAGACCGCCTGGATCCAAACACAAGGCGGCTTCTACCCGCGTTCCCAGGTGCAGTCAAGACCCCCCCGCTGCCGCATTGCGCACACGGAACACATTGATTAGGATAGCCATCAGCGGGCGGAGCAATGCCCGGCGATTCACCATTGCACGGAGTGCAGGAACGGAAACGAAAAGGGCATGTCCGATCGGATTGAGCTTGGCAGCGAAACTTAACAGGCATGGCGCAGTTCAAGGACGACACTCTGCTCGAGGCGCAGCGGAGCAAACTGCAGCCTCCGCCGATGTTCAAGGTCATGCTGCTCAATGACGATTACACGCCAATGGAGTTCGTGGTGCTGGTACTGCAGAAGTTCTTCGGCATGACGCGCGAGCGTGCCACGCAGGTCATGCTGAAGGTGCATCGCGAAGGCATCGGCGTGTGCGGCGTATATCCGCACGACATCGCCAGCACCAAGGTTCAGCTGGTGGCGGCGTTCGCGCGCCGCCACCAGCACCCGCTGCAATGCGTGATGGAGGAAACGTAGCATGATCGCCCAGGAACTCGAAGTCAGCCTGCACATGGCGTTCGTGGAAGCGCGCCAGAAGCGGCACGAGTTCATCACCGTCGAGCACCTGCTGCTGGCGCTGCTGGACAACCCGACCGCGGCCGAGGTGCTGCGCGCCTGCGGCGCCAATCTCGACGATCTGCGCAAGAACCTCACCCAGCACATCGCCGAGCAGACGCCGCGCATCGCCGCCGACCGCGAGGTGGACACGCAGCCGACGCTCGGCTTCCAGCGCGTCATCCAGCGCGCCATCCTGCACGTGCAGTCCTCGGGCAAGAAGGAGGTCACCGGCGCCAACGTCCTGGTTGCGATCTTCGGCGAGAAGGATTCCCACGCGGTGTATTTCCTGCAGCAGCAGGGCGTGACCCGGCTCGACGTGGTCAACTACATCTCGCACGGCATCACCAAGACGCCGCAGCCGCATTCCGGCAAGGCCGAGCAGGAGGCCGGGGAGGAGACGCAGGCCGAGCCCTCCAACAGCCCGCTCGACAACTACACGCAGAACCTGAACGCGCTGGCGCTCGCCGGCAAGATCGATCCGCTGATCGGCCGCGAGCGCGAACTCGAGCGCGTCATCCAGACCCTGTGCCGGCGGCGCAAGAACAACCCCCTGCTGGTGGGCGAAGCCGGCGTCGGCAAGACCGCGATCGCCGAGGGGCTGGCGCGCAGGATCATTGAGTCGAACGTTCCCGAGCTGCTCGCGCGCAGCACCGTATACGCGCTCGACATGGGAGCCCTGCTCGCCGGCACCAAGTATCGCGGCGATTTCGAGCAGCGCCTGAAGGCGGTGCTGAAGCAGCTGGTGGACAACCCCAACGCCGTCCTCTTCATCGACGAGATCCATACCGTCATCGGCGCGGGCGCGGCCTCGGGCGGCACGCTCGACGCCTCCAACCTGCTCAAGCCAGTGCTCTCGACCGGGCAGCTGAAGTGCATCGGTGCCACCACCTACAACGAGTACCGCGGCGTGTTCGAGAAGGATCACGCGCTGTCGCGGCGTTTCCAGAAGATCGACGTCGTCGAGCCCTCGGTCGACGAGACGGTGGAGATCCTGAAGGGCCTGAAGACGCGCTTCGAGGCGCACCACAGCGTGAAGTACACAGCCACCGCGCTCACCTCGGCGGCGGAGCTGTCGGCGCGCTTCATCAACGACCGGCACCTGCCCGACAAGGCCATCGACGTCATCGACGAGGCGGGCGCGGCGCAGCGCATCGCGCCCAAGAGCCGGCAGAAGAAAATCATCGGCAAGGGCGAGATCGAGGAGATCGTCGCCAAGATCGCCCGCATCCCGCCGCGCAGCGTCTCGAGCGACGACCGCGGCGCGCTCGCCAGGCTCGACCGCGACCTGAAGGCGGTGGTGTTCGGCCAGGACCAGGCCATCGACGCGCTCGCCGCGGCGATCAAGATGGCGCGCTCCGGGCTCGGCAATCCGCAGAAGCCGATCGGCTCATTCCTCTTTTCCGGGCCGACGGGCGTCGGCAAGACCGAAGTGGCGCGCCAGCTTGCCTATTGCATGGGCATCGAGTTGATCCGCTTCGACATGTCCGAGTACATGGAGCGCCACGCGGTCAGCCGCCTCATCGGCGCGCCGCCGGGATACGTCGGCTTCGAACAGGGCGGGCTGCTCACTGAGGCGATCACCAAGAAGCCCTACGCGGTGCTGCTGCTCGACGAGATCGAGAAGGCGCATCCGGACATCTTCAACATCCTGCTGCAGGTGATGGACCACGGCACGCTCACCGACAACAACGGCCGCAAGGCGGATTTCCGCAACGTGGTGATCGTCATGACCACCAATGCCGGAGCCGAATCGCTGATCAAGAACACCATGGGCTTCACGCCTTCGGCCAAGGCGGGCGACGAGATGGAAGCCATCAAGAAGATGTTCACGCCCGAGTTCAGGAACCGCCTGGACGCCGTGATCTCGTTCCGCGCGCTCGACCACGACGTCATCATGCGCGTGGTGGACAAGTTCCTGATCCAGCTCGAGGAGCAGCTGGAGGAGAAGAAGGTCGAGCCGCACTTCACGCAGAAGCTGAAGGAGCACCTGGCGAAGAAGGGCTTCGACCCGCTCATGGGCGCGCGCCCGATGGCGCGCCTCATCCAGGACACCATCCGCCGCGCGCTCGCCGATGAGCTGCTGTTCGGCAAGCTGGCGCACGGCGGCAAGGTCACGGTCGACGTCGACGACGCCGGCAGCGTGTCGCTGCAGTTCGAGGCGGAGGCGCCCGCCGCTCCGCCGCCGGCAAAAGAGCCGGTTTCCTGAGCTGGCCGCGCGGGCTGGCCGCGCGTGATGGCTTCGCGGGAACGATTCCTGGGCCATCCCCTTGACGCGGTCCTGCGCCGGGCGGAAACTTTTCCGCGCTGACTGTTAACCTCGGGAGGAGGCTCCAAATGCGAATCGCTCTTGCTTGCGTGGCGGTGCTCGCCGCCGCGCCCCTCGCTGCCCTTGCGGACGAAGCGGGCAGCGCGCTGGCTGCCACCTGCGCCATGTGCCACGGCACGACCGGGCACAGCGTCGGCGGCAACGTGCCTTTGGCCGGCATGCCGAAAGACGAGATGGTGAGCAAGTTCAAGGCGTTCCGCTCCGGCGCGATGCCGGCGACCGTCATGCACCAGATTGCCAAGGGCTACACGGACTCGCAGCTCGACCAGCTCGCCGCCTTTTTCGCGGCGCAGAAGAAATAGGGGGGACCCATGCGAAGGACTTTCGATCGACGCGACTTCCTCAAGCTGAGCGGCGCCGCCGCGGCGCTCGCCGCGACGGGCTGCGCCACCACGGGTGGCGCCAAGCCGCGCGTGGTGGTGATCGGCGGCGGCTTCGGCGGCGCTACCGCCGCCAAGTACATCCGCATGTGGGGTCCCACTATCGAGGTGGTGATGGTGGAGCGCAACCTCGACTTCGTTTCGTGCCCGATTTCCAACCTGGTGTTCGGCGGCTCGAAGACCATGGCGGACATCACCTACGGCTACAGCGGCCTCGCCCGCTACGGGGTGCAGGTCGTGCGCGACGAGGCCAGGGCCGTGGATACTGCGGCAAAGACTGTGAAGCTGGCCCGCGGGGACGACCTAAAATACGACCGTCTCATCGTCTCGCCCGGCATCGATTTCATGTACGACCAGATCGCCGGCTACGAGGCGGCGATGGGCGCGAACCGAGTGCTGCACGCCTGGAAGGCGGGGCCGCAGACCGTGGCGCTGCAAAGGCAGCTCGCGGAGATGCGCGTCGGCGGCGTCTATGTGATCGCGGTGCCGCTCGCGCCGTACCGCTGCCCGCCGGGGCCCTACGAGCGCGCCAGCCAGGTGGCCCAGTATTTCAAGAAACACAATCCGCGCGCCAAGGTGCTGATCGTAGACGCCAACCCGGACGTCACCTCGAAGGGCAAGCTCTTCAAGCAGGCGTGGGCGGACCTGTATCCCGGCATGATCGAGTTCCGCGGCAACGCTAAGGCGATCGGCGTCGACGCGAGAAGCGACACCGTCAGGCTCGAGGTCGAGGACGTGAGAGGCGACGTGCTGAACGTAGTGCCGCCCCAGCGCGCCGGCGACATCGCCGTCAAGGCAGGACTCATCACTGCCAACGACCGCTGGTGCGGCGTGGACTGGCGCACGACGGAGTCGACCGCGGTCAAGGGCGTGCACGTACTGGGCGACGCAACGCTCTCCGCCCCCGCGATGCCGAAGTCCGGCAGCATGGCCAACCAGCAGGCCAAAGTCTGTGCCGCGGCGGTGGTGGCGATGATCAACGGCCGCGAGCCGAGCGCCGATCCGAAGATTGTCAATACCTGCTACAGCTTCGTCTCGGACGACGAGGTGATCCATGTCGCCTCGGTGCACGAGTTGGATGCCGGCAAGAAGACCTTCGTGGCGATCAAAGGAGCGGGCGGACTGTCGCCGGCGCGCAACCAGCTCGAAGCGCACTACGCCTGGGCCTGGGCACAGAACATCTGGTCCGACACGCTCGGGTAGGGTAGGCCCTGGCGTAGGGTGGCCGACGGCCCACCCTACGGGCTAGCGTCCGGTGCTGCCGAAGCCCCCTGCACCGCGCGCGCTGGCGGCGAACTCGTCCACCACCGCGAGCTCGACCTGGACGACGGGCACCACGACCAGCTGGGCAATGCGCTCCAGCGGCTGAATGGTGAACGCGTTCCGGCCCCGGTTCCACACGGACACCATCACTTCACCCTGGTAGTCGGAGTCGATCAGGCCGACGAGATTGCCGAGAACGATGCCGTGCTTCGCGCCCAGGCCGGAGCGCGGCAGCACAACTGCCGCGAGCCCTGGATCGCCGAGGTGGATGGCAAGGCCCGAACGCACCAGCTGGCTGTCGCCCGGCCGCAGCTCGAGCGGCGCGTCGAGGCAGGCGCGCAGGTCGAGACCGGCGGCGCCCGCAGTGGCGTACTTGGGCAGGTGCTCGCGGATCCTCGGGTCGAGGATTCGTACTTCAAGCCTTCGCACGCGCGCGCTTCTCTCCCGCCAGCATGCCGGCAACGTGCGCCACCAGCCGACGCGCGAGCTCGAGCTTCGGGGCGCGCCCGAGGGCATGTTCGCCGCGCTCGTCGAACAGCGTAATTTCGTTGTCGTCGGCGCCAAGCGCGTGCTGCGCCAGATTCGCCGCCAGCAGCGGCACCGCCTTCTTCGCGCGCTTGGCGCGCGCGTGCTCGACCAACTTCTCGCTTTCGGCGGCGAAGCCAACGCAGAATGGTGCGTTCTTCTGGCCCGCCACCCAGGCGAGAATGTCCGGGTTCTCGGCAAGCTCTAGGCTCAGGCCGGCGGCGGCGCCCTTCTTAATCTTCTGCTCGGCGCGGTTCTTCACCCGGTAGTCGGAGACCGCCGCCGCGGCGAAGAACACGTCGCTGCCGGGCGCGGCCTTCTTCACCGCTTCGAACATCTGCTCGGCGCTGCGCACCCGCACGCACTCCACACCCGTCGGCGTCGCGAGCGCAGTCGGGCCGCTCACCAGCGTCACGCGCGCGCCGGCTTCGCGTGACGCGCGCGCGACCGCATAACCCATCTTGCCGGAACTTGCATTGGTGATCACGCGCACGGGGTCGATCGGCTCCTCGGTTGGCCCCGCAGTGACCACCACGTGCTTGCCGGCGAGCAGCTTGGGCTGGAAGAAGGCCTCGACCTCGGCGACGATTTCCTCGGGCTCGAGCATGCGACCCATGCCCACTTCGCCGCAGGCCTGGTCGCCCGCCGCGGGGCCAGCGAAATGCACGCCGTCGCCGCGCAGCGTGTGCAGGTTCCTCTGCATCGCCGGGTTCTCCCACATCTCGACATTCATCGCCGGCGCGACCAGAAGCGGGCAGCGCCGCGCCAGGCACAAGGTGGAGAGCAGGTCATCGGCGAGTCCTCCCGCCAGCTTGCCAAGGAAGTCGGCGCTCGCCGGCGCCACGATGATCAGGTCGCGATCGCGCGACAGCTCGATGTGGCCCATATTGTCCGGCACGCGCGGGTCCCACAGGTCGGTCCACGCCGTCTGTCCGGTGAGCGCTTGCAGCGTCACCGGCGTGACGAAACGCGTGGCTGCCTCCGTCATGGCCACGCGCACGTCGGCGCCCTCCTTGGCGAGGAGGCGCGCGAGTTGCGCGGCCTTATAGGCGGCGACACCGCCGGTGACGCCCAGCAACAGCCTTTTGCCCTTCAGAGTCATCGTGCCCGGGGCTGGCGCGTTATGGGAAGGGGCATTCTAGGGGAATTCGGGGGGTATCGCTTTGGGGATCGCCGACTGGCCGGCGCAGGAACGACCACGCGAGAGACTGCTGGCGCTGGGTGCCAGCCGTCTTTCGGACGCGGAATTGATCGCCATTTGCCTGCGTTCGGGCGTCCGCGGCAAGAGTGCGGTGGACCTGGGACGCGAGCTGATTGCGCATTTTCGCGGTCTTGCCGGCCTGCTCGGCGCGGAACTGCCCGCGCTACGGCGCGTGAAGGGGCTGGGCGCGGCGAAGTCGGCCCAGCTTGCGGCCGTGTTCGAACTCGCTCGACGCGCGCTGCGCGAAGAATTGGCAGCCGGGAGCGCACTCACCACGCCCGGGGCGGTGCGCGATTACCTGCGCCTCGCGCTGGGCGGCCGCGCGCACGAGGTGTTCGTCTGCATCTACATGGACGCGCAGCATCGCGTGATCGGCGCCGAGGAGCTGTTCCGCGGCACGCTCACGCAGACCAGCGTCTACCCGCGCGAGGTGGTGAAGTCGGCCCTGGCCGCGAACGCGGCGGCGGTGATCTTCGCCCACAACCACCCGTCGGGCGTGGCGCAGCCCTCGCAGGCCGACGAGTTGCTCACGCGTCAGCTGCGGGAGGCGCTCGCGCTGGTGGACGTGAAGGTGCTGGACCACTTCATCATCGCCGGCAACCAGGCGCTCTCGTTCGCCGAGCGGGGCCTGCTATAATCCGCGCCTTTCGCGTATTACGGAGCCTGCAATGTCCCGCGTCTGCCAAGTCACCGGCAAGAAGCCGATGAAAGGAAACCTGGTTTCGCACGCCAACAACAAGACCAAGCGCGTGTTCCTGCCCAACCTGCACTACCGCCGCTTCTGGGTGGAAAGCCAGAACCGCTGGGTGCGGCTGCGCGTGTCCACCGCCGGCCTGCGCAAGATCGACAAGCTGGGCGTCGAGGTGGTGCTGGCCGAAATACGCGCCAAGGCCAAGGCGCTCGCAAAGCAAAAGGAGAGCCGCTGATGCGCGACAAGATCAAACTCGAATCGACGGCCGGCACCGGCCACTTCTACACCACCACCAAGAACAAGCGCACCAAACCGGACAAGCTGGAGATGAACAAGTACGATCCGAAGGCGCGCAAGCACGTGCTCTACAAGGAAACCAAGCTGAAGTAAGGCGCGGTTTGCCCCGCACAAAAGAAAAGGCCCGCTGGCGCGGGCCTTTTTCATTGCGGTTGCCGCTTACGTGTAGCTGCGCAGGCGCCGCGAGAAGTCCACCAGCGGCACGATGCCGCTTGCTTCGGCGCGGTGGCACCAGTCCTGCAGCTGGCGCAGCAACTGCTCCTTGGAGGCGTTGGAGCGCTCCCACAGGGCGATCAGCTCCTCGCGCATGCCTACCGCGACCTGCAGCGGCTTCGAGGGTTTGAGTGCCTCGGCGACGCGCGCGCGGTCGGCTTCCGCGCCGTAGCCGATGCGCACCAGCGCGCGCTTCAGGGGCTTGAGCACCTCGGCGTCGCGCGGCGACCAGTGCTGCAGGCGCTCCACCTCGTCGCTCCAGGTGCGCTTGAGCGCCGTGGCGTAGCGTGCGAGGACGTCGTAGCGGTTGGCGATCACAGCGTGCAGGGTCTGGTAGTCGCACATGGTCTTCGCCGGCTCGAAGCGCGGCGTCGGCGCCACTTTCTTCACCGTGGCGAGACCCAGCGCCTCGAGAATGCGGATGTACATCCAGCCGATGTCGAATTCGTACCACTTGGCCGAGAGCTTTGCCGAGGTGGCGTACGCGTGATGGTTGTTGTGCAGCTCTTCACCGCCGATCAGGATGCCCCAGGGAACGATGTTCTTGCTCGCGTCGGCGATGTCGAAACTCCGGTAGCCCCAGAAGTGGCCAATGCCGTTGATCACGCCCGCGGCCCAGAACGGGATCCAGACGATCTGCGTGAGCAAGATGAGGACGCCGGGCACCAGGCCGAACAGCGCCAAGTTGATCAGGCCCATGATCGTGAGGCCGAGAATGGCGTGGCGCGCGTAGATATTGCGCTCCATCCAGTCGTCCGGCGTGCCATGGCCGTATCGCTCCATGGTCTCGGGCTTGTGCGACTCCTTCACGTACAGGAACACCCCGCCCCACAGCACGCTGTTGATGCCCAGGATCTGGGGGCTGTGCGGATCTTCGGCGGTCTCGCACTTCGCGTGGTGCTTGCGGTGGATCGCGGCCCACTCCTTGGTCACCATGCCGGTCGTCAGCCAGAGCCAGAAGCGGAAGAAGTGCGAGGCGATCGGGTGCAGGTCCAGCGCGCGATGCGCCTGGTGCCGGTGCAGAAAGATGGTCACCGAGGCGATGGTGACGTGCGTCAGCCCCAGAGCGACGAGGACCAGGCCCCACCAGGGCAGATCGAGCAATCCTGAGAAAATCATCAGTGGTTTCTAGTAGTTATGTAAGGTGAGGCGCACGATTCTACGCGATTGCCCCCTCCGCGCAACTGGGGATTTCCCCCTATTCCTGTCAGATAGTGCACTAACTTCCCTAAGCTCCCGATGCGCAAGGAGAAAAACTTCCTAGCGGCGCTCGAAGGCGGCAGCGAAAAAGCCGTCGCAGCCGTGCCGGTGCGGCCACAGGCGCAGCCGCTCGCCGCAATCCAGCGCGATGCGCTGCGCGGCGAGCAATTCCTGGCAAGACGCGGGGGCAAACTCTGCGTGCGCCGCCGCGAAAGCGTCAGCGATCGCTTCGTTTTCTTCCGGCAGGATGCTGCAGGTTGCGTATACCAGTCGCCCGCCCGGCTTCAGCAGGCGCGCCGCCGCCCTGAGGATTGCCCCTTGCTTCACCGCCAGCTCGGCGATCGCCTGCGCGCCGTGGCGCCACTTGAGGTCGGGATTGCGCCGCAGCGTGCCGAAGCCGCTGCAGGGCGCGTCCACGAGCACGCGGTCGAGTTTCCCGGCTAGGCGCTTGGCGCGCGCGTCGCCGTCGCCCGAAAGCACGAGCGGGTGCACGTTCGTCACGCCCGCCCGCGCCGCGCGCGGCACCAGCTCGGCGAGCCGCCGCGCCGAGACGTCCATCGCGTAGATACGCCCGGTGCCGCGCATCAGCATCGCGAGGGCGAGTGTCTTGCCACCCGCACCGGCGCAGAAGTCGGCGATCATCTCGCCGCGGCGCGGCGCAAGCAGATACGCCAGCACCTGGCTGCCCTCGTCCTGCACCTCAATCGCGCCCTGCTGGAACAACGGGTGGCGATTGATCGCCGGCTTTCCCACGAGCCGGATGCACGCCGGGGAATAAGTCGTCGGCGCGCCTTCGATGCCGGCGGCCCGCAACTGCACGAGCGCCTCGTCGCGCCCGAGCTTCGCCAGGTTGACGCGCAGATCGAGCGGCGCCGGATTGAGCAGCCCCTGCGCGATACGCATCGCCTCGTCCTCTCCATGCAGCGCTGCAAGGCGTTCCCACAGCCAGTCGGGCAGGTCGGCGCGCACCGCGGCGGGAAAGGTTTCACTGCGAGCAGCGCGCACGCGCGCCACCAGGGCCTGTTCGTCCTCGCGCACGACGTCCTCCAGCGCGCGGCCGGACAGGCCCCGCACGCGCACCAGGGCTGCGATTGCCAAGTCGCGCGGCGCCGCAGACTGCGCGGCAGCTTCGAGCGAACGGCGCCGGCGCAGCACCGCGTACACCGTTTCGGCGACAAAGGCTCGGTCCTGCTGGCCGAGATTGCGATGCGCCCGAAAGTAGCGGGACACCGCGGCGTCCGCGGGACCGGCGGTATCGAGCAATCCGGCAAGCAGCGCCTCGGCCCGGGCGAGCTGGGCGCGGTAGATCATCGGGGCAGCGTAAAGCGTGCGGCGACCTGGTCGATGCGCGTGCCGTCCTTCTGCACCACGAGAACGCGCAGCGGCAGGTAGGAGTGAGCGGCATCGAGCCAGATCTGCGTGGCACGGCCGCCGTCGTCGACCTGGTCGAGGCGTAATGCGTCGAAATCGCCCGCGGGCACGCTGAGCCGCTCTCGACCCGCGACGTCGAACCGGTAGAGCGAGACGCCCTTGCCGTCGGCGACGTTGAACTCCAGCCGCTTCACTTCTGGGGCATGAAAAGCGGGGGCGAAGAGGAAGCTCAGCCGGTCCTGCGCATGCGGTGGCAGCGGCTGCGTCTGCGGCCCGTCGCGGAACTCCTGGGTCAGCGTGTGCCCCTCCCACGAAAATCGCGCGATGGCCGTGTTGCGGCGCGGCCGCTCGTCCACGTATTCGAGCGGGCGCAGGCCGCTCGGGGTCACCTGTCCGTGGCTCGTGCGCCGCACCTCGCCGAGCAGCGCCAGCAGGCCGCTGCCTTCCCAGGTCTCGCTCAAGCGGTAGGTGTTACTGTCGTGCTCCAGCACGTGCTTCACCGTGGCCAGCAGGCCGCCATTGTGCAGCACCTGGTACTCGATCACGACGCGCGGCGGCGGCGCCGCCTGCACCGCCGCCGAGGCGCTAAGCGCGATCGCTGTCAACCAGTTGCGCATGGCCTCCTTTAACGCGCACCTTGCCGTCTTCGATGACCAGCAGGCCGTCGAGAAACCATCGCACCGCGCGCGGGTAGATTCGGTGCTCCTCGCCCAGCACGCGCGCCGCGAGCATGTCGGCGGTGTCGCCCGGCTGCACGGGCACCGACGCCTGGGCAATGATCGGCCCGTGGTCGAGCTCCGCGGTCACAAAGTGCACGGTGCAGCCGTGGCGCTTCGCCCCCGCGGCCAGCGCGCGCGTGTGCGTATCCAGCCCCGGGAACTCCGGCAGCAGCGATGGGTGGATGTTGACCAGCCGCCCAGCGTAGCGCGCAACGAATCCCGGCGTCAGCACGCGCATGAAGCCGGCGAGCGCCACCAGGCGAGGCGCGTAGCGGTCGATCTCGCCCGCGAGCGCCGCCTCGAAGGCTTCGCGCGTGGCGAATCTCCGGTGCTCGACCACGGACGTGGGGATGCCGCGTCGCTCGGCGACGGCAAGACCACCGGCACCCGCGGTGCTGCTGATGACCGCTGACACGGGAATTCCCGCGTCGAGCATGGCCTGCAGATTGCTGCCGCGGCCGGATATGAGGACGACGACCGACATGAGGCGCGCAGTTTAATACACGCGCTCGGCGCGATAGCCGTCTTCCCCGAGCAGCGCGAGCACGCCCCGGTCTCCGTACAGGTGCAGCGCGCCGACGGCGACGAAGGCGCGGCCGCGGCGCAATTCGCGCTGCATGCGAAAGGCCATCACCACGCTGCGGTCGAGCACGACGCGCTTCATCAGCTCGGCGTGGTGCGGGGCGATTTCGGGGTAGCGGTGCGCGTAATCCTGCTGCGCGCTCCGGATTCCCGCCAGATCGCGCGCCAGATAGGCGCGCAAGGTGCGCTCGGCGAGCTGGTCGAGCTCCGCGCCGTGCTCCCGGTAATGCCTGAGCAGCGCCACCTGCGAGGCCATCGACATTTCGTCGAACGTGAATACCTGTTCCTCGACGTTCTCGATCTGCGACACCGGCAGGCGGCGCTTGCGCGCCAGCGCGAACAGCTGCGCGTCGGGCGGCACCGTCCCCGTCGGCTGGCGCGAGATGCGCAGGTTGAGGAACACGCCCCAAGGCTTGAGCTTGCCGACGACGTCGCGCGGCAGCCCAACGGGCCGCATCGCCTCCACGGCTCGCTCGAAATGCTCGCTGCCGATGTCCTGCACGAGCGTGTGCCCGTCGAGATAAAGCGCGGCTTCCAGAAAGCGCTCTCTGCCGTACTGGTCGGCGACGTATTCGAGCATCAGGGCGCGCGATCGCGAAAAGGCGTTGTGCACCGGCGGCGGCAGCGGCTCCAGCCGCGGATCGCCGGCGTGCAACGTGCCGAAGAGGTGGCTCGGCTCGATGCCCGACTTATCGACCCGCCAGAGCAGGCCTTGTGCGTACCGGTTCGCGGCCGCCGCCGGCAGCGGCAGGGCCATCGCCAGGCCGGCGGCGAGAACGGCGCGCCGCCTCATCCTGCGCCGGGCCGCGTCATGGCCTCGGGCCGCACCCATCGCTCGAAGTCCTCCGCGCTGACGTAGTGCAGGGCCAACGCCGCGTCCCGGAGCGTGGTTCCTTCATGGTGCGCCTTCTTGGCGATTTCCGCGGCGCGATCGTAGCCGATGTGCGGCGCAAGCGCGGTTACGAGCATCAACGAGCGCTCCACCAGCTCGCCGATACGCGCCTCGTTGGCCTGGATACCACGCACACAGTGCTCCTCGAAGGACGCGCAGCCATCGGCAAGCAGCCGCACGCTCTGCAAGAAATTGTGGATCAGCATCGGCTTGTAGACATTGAGCTCGAACTGCCCGGAGGCACCGCCCACGCCCAGTGCCACGTCGTTGGCAAGCACCTGCACGCTCAGCATCGTCAGCGCCTCGGCCTGCGTCGGATTCACCTTGCCCGGCATGATCGAGCTGCCCGGCTCGTTTTCAGGCAGCGACAGCTCGCCCAGCCCGGAACGCGGGCCAGAGGCCAGCCAGCGCACGTCGTTGGCGATCTTGTGCAGTGCGGTGGCCAGCGTCTTCAGGGCGCCGTGGGCGAAGACCAGCGGTTCGTGGCCGGCGAGCGCCGCGAACTTGTTGGGCGCCGTCTCGAAGCCGAGTCCGGTGGCTTGCGACAGGTCTATGGCCATGCGCACGCCGAACTCCGGATGCGTGTTCAGGCCCGTGCCCACAGCAGTGCCGCCGATCGCCAGCTCGCACAGCCCGGGCAGCGCCAGCTCGATGGCGGCCTCGGCCTGCGCCAGTTGCTCGACATAGCCCGAGAACTCCTGCCCCAGCGTAAGCGGCGTCGCGTCCTGCAGATGCGTGCGGCCGATCTTGACGATGCCGGCGAAGGCCTCGGCCTTGGCGGCGAACGTCGATGCCAGTTGCTCGAGCCGCGGCAGCAGGTCGTGCTCCACGGCGCGCGCCGCGGCGATATGCATCGCCGTGGGAAAAACGTCGTTCGACGACTGGCCGAGATTGACGTGGTCGTTGGGATGCACCAGGCGGCGCGCGCCGCGCTCGCCGCCGAGCAGCTCCGAAGCGCGGTTGGCGAGCACCTCGTTCACGTTCATGTTGCTCTGGGTGCCCGAGCCGGTCTGCCAGACCACCAGCGGGAACTCCTCGTCGTGGCGGCCCGCCAGCACTTCGTCGGCGGCATGCTCCACGGCATCGGCGATTCTCGGCTCGAGCAGGCCGAGCGCGCGGTTGACGCGGGCTGCCGAGCGCTTCACCTGCGCGAGCGCGTGAATCACCGCGAGCGGCATGCGCTCACTGGAGATGCGGAAGTGGCGACGGCTGCGCTCGGTCTGCGCGCCCCAGAGCCGGTCCGCGGGCACCTCGATGGTGCCGAAGGAGTCCTTCTCCTGGCGCATGGCCACCATAGGCCTCTATCCTACTTGAGGTCGAACAGCAGGACCTCGGCCCCCTCCCCCTTTTCCAGAACGATTTCCGCCACCTCCGCGAGCTTCAGCGCGTCGCCGGCATCGAGGCGCCGGCCGTTGACCGCGACTTTGCCGCGCGCCACGTGCACGTAGGCGCTGCAGCCGTGCGCCAGCGCGTGCACGACGCGCTCCGCGCCGTCGAGCAGCGCCGCGTACACACGCGCGTCCTGGTGAATGCTGACCGAGCCGTCGGCGCCCTCGGGCGAAGCGATGAGCCGCAGGCGTCCGCGCTTGGCAGCGACGTCGAAGTGCTTCTGCTCGTAGGACGGCTCAATGCCGGCGACATCCGGCTCGATCCAGATCTGCAGGAAATGCGTGACCCCGGTCTTGTCGTGGTTGAACTCGCTGTGCGTCACGCCCTTGCCGGCGCTCATGCGCTGCACGTCGCCCGGCACCATGGTCGAGCCGTTGCCCATGGAATCGCGGTGCGCGAGCGCGCCCTCCAGCACGTAGCTGATGATCTCCATGTCGCGGTGGCCATGGGTGCCGAAACCGGTGCCCGGTGCGATGCGGTCCTCGTTGATCACTCGCAGGGGGCCGAAGCCGACGTGCCGCGGATCGTGGTAGTCCGCGAAAGAGAAGCTATGGAAGGACTTCAGCCAGCCGTGATCGGCGTAGCCGCGCTCGGCCGCGGGCCGCAGCTCCATCATGGCTAGGCCTGCTCCTGCCCGCCCTGAGCGTCGCGAGCGGCAATTTCCTGGCGCACCTTGGCCATGTCGAGCGCCCTGGCCTGCGTGATCACCTGCTCGAGGGCGGAGGCCGGCAGCGCCCCGGCCTGCTGGAACAGCACCACCTTTCCCCGAAACACCATGAGCGTCGGAATGGAGCGGATGTTGAACGCGCCGGCCAGCTCCTGCTCCTGGTCGGTATTGATCTTGCCGAATACCACGTCGGCGTGGCTCTCGGCGGCCTGTTCGTAGATCGGCGCGAAGCCGCGGCACGGGCCGCACCAGGGCGCCCAGAAATCCACGATCACCATCGGGCTCTCCGTGACCACTTTCTCGAAGTTGTCCTTGGTCAATTCGACCGTCGCCATGCGGGGTCCCCGTCAAAAAACGCGCAGTGTACCCTAGCCTCCATGGCGGAATACGTCGGCCGCTTCGCGCCGTCGCCCACGGGGCCAATGCACTTCGGCTCGCTGGTCGCCGCGCTGGCCAGCTACCAGGAGGCGCGCGCGGCGCATGGCAAGTGGCTTGTGCGGCTTGACGACCTGGACCAGCCGCGCACGCAACCCGGCGCGGCGGACCAGATCCTGCGCGCGCTCGAGCAGCTTGGCTTCGAATGGGACGGTCCGCTGCTCGTGCAAAGCAGCCGTCTCGAGCGCTACCACGCTGTCTTGGACGAGCTGACGCGGCGCGGCCTTGCCTACCCCTGCAGCTGCACCCGAAGGGAGCTCGAGGATTCCGCGCTCGCCATCGACGGCGCGCGCATCTACCCCGGCACCTGCCGCTACGGCCTCGCGCCCGGCAAGGCCGCACGCGCAATTCGCCTGCGCACGCACAGCGCGCCCATCGGCTTCGCCGACGCCATTCAGGGGTGGCTCGAGCAGCGCGTGGAAAAGGAGGTGGGCGACTTCGTCCTGCTGCGCGCCGACGGCATCATCGCCTACCAGCTCGCCGTCGTGCTGGACGACATGGACCAGGGCGTGACCGACGTGGTGCGGGGCGCGGATCTGCTCGATTCCACGGCGCGCCAGATCCACCTGCAGCGGCTGCTCGGCGCGCGCACGCCACGCTACGCCCACTTGCCGGTGGCGCTGAATGCGTCGGGAGAAAAGCTCTCCAAGCAGACCGGCGCGCGGCCGCTCGACCTCTCGGAGCCGAAAGCGGAACTGGCGCGGGCGCGCCGCTTCCTCGGCCAGGGCGAGGAAGGCTGGGACCTGGCGCGCGTGCCCCGAATACGCGCTATTTACGCGCCGGGATGACGACCGAGGCGAGCGAGCCAAGCACCAGGACGAGCGCGCCGAATTCGAACCACCCCGGACGTTCGCCGAGAAACAGCATGCCCGAGAACACGCCGACCACCGGCGTCATCAGCATGCTGAGGGAGAAGGTGGTCACCGACACCGAGGTGGCAAGCTTGATCCAGGCCCAGTGCGCCCAGGCGAACGAGAACAGCACGTTGTAGGCGACCGCCAGCGCCGGCCAGAGGCTTACGCCCTGCAGCCGGCCGAGATCGTCGAACACCAGCGCGCCGATGTAGATCGGCACGCCGCCCACCAGCATCAGCCACGCGGTCAGCGGCGCCACCGGCGCCTGCACCGGGAATTTCTTCTGCAGTAGCGTGCCGATCGCCCACGTGCAGGCCGCGCCCAGCACCAGCAGCGCGCCCAGCGGCGCGCCGCGGAAGCTGGTGAATTCCCGCACCAGCAGCAGCGTCATACCACCCA
>JAOTWE010000258.1 GCA_029863065.1 Betaproteobacteria bacterium | reverse complement strand
GATCGCGCCCGCCTTGCCCATCAGCTGCGGCAGCTCGGCGAGGTGGCGCGAGCCGATGCAGCCGTTTTCCTCGGACGCCGTGAGCACCAGCACCACGCCCGGCGTGCCTTGCAGCTTCCTGGCGAAACTGCGCGCCGCGAGCATGATCGCCGCCACGCCCGCCTTCATGTCAGAGGTGCCGCGCCCGTACAGCCGGTCGCCGTCGGTTTCGCCCGCGAACGGGTCGCGCGACCAGGCGCGGGTGCCGAGCGGCACGACGTCGAGGTGCCCGGTGAGGCACAGCGGTGGCTTGCCGCCGTTGCCGCCCGCGCGCGCGATGACGCTCGTGCGCCCGGGCTCGAACTCGTGAAACTCGACCTTGAATCCCCAATCCTGCAGCAGCTTGGCCGCGTGCCGGGCGCAATCGGCTTCGCGGCCGGGCGGGTTGACCGTGTCGTAGCCGACCAGCGACCTGGTGAGGGCGACGGCGTCCAAGTTTGCCATGGGGACGATGATAGCTCGACCCGGCGCGCCGGCCGCGAAATCAGCGCCGGTTGACTTTCAGGAACTCCTGAAACGCCGGCAGCAGCTCTTCCAGATCCGCGTCGATGGAATCCGGCAGCGAATGCGCGAACAGGTCGAGCAGCACGAGCGCGTTAACGCTGCTGTCGCCGTCGGGGTCGCGGATCGCCCCGAGCCGAGTGGCCATCCCGGCGTTGACCTGCTGCAGTGCCCGGTAATGCGCTTTCAGGCCTTCAAGCCCCGCATCCGCCGCCTTGCCCTGCTGCCGCAGGAAGTACTGCGCAAGCAGGTACGTCGACACGACGCGGTAAACGGTTTCCTCACGGCTCGAGAACGGCAGGTGGTAATGAGCCATCGGTTTGAGGAATTCGATGTGCGGGCAATCGCTGCTCGCCGACAGCAGGCCCATGAGCGAGCGCAGCACCTTCTGCACGCTGGTGCGCTTGGTAACGGTGCGTTCGTCGGACTCCACTTGCGCGGTGACGTCGTCATACGAGCGCACCTTTTCGAACAGGGCAACCAGCGGCACCAGGCGCACCGCCATCGGGCAGCGCTTCGTGTCCGCGGTCGACAGCGGGCAGTTGGCGCATTGGTGAAAGCCGAGCTCGGTCCACGGCGGCAAGTCCGTCTGCGCCTCGCCGGGGGCCGCGGCGCCCGCCTGCAGCGATTCCGTGCGGCCGTCGGGAAACTTAAAGTGGTAGACCAGCTTTGCCAAAGTCGATTACCCCGCCTCAGGGCGCAATGGTAGTGCCTGCGGCGCGATCGCGCCGAGCGCCCGGACCCGGGCCTCGAGCGACTCCAACCGGCGGTCGCGGATGCCGAGCTGGCGCAGGTGCTCGACGGTGTCGAACAGGTAGTCGCAGCAACGGCCCATCGGCCCGGCGCCGGTGGCGAGGTATCTCGCGATCACCTCGTCTTCGAGCCCGGGCGCGTAGCGTTCATGCTCGCGGTTGGCGCTGAACGCAATCACCGGTTCCGGCCCCCTGGGCGTGCGCGCGGTCGTCCACACCGGGCGATAGGACATGGTGAACATCTCGCGCCGCCAGAGCACGTCGAGCTCGGTCGCCGCCGCGCGCCGCTCCAGCCGGTAGGCGACGCCCGTGCAGCTGCCGCCCGATTCCAGCGACAACATCAGGCCGGGGCGCTCCGGGCTGCCGCGGCCGGCGCGCGACCACAGGCAGAACTGGCGGTGAAAGCCGTAGATGCGCGCCGTGCGGCGCTCGACGAAATGAATCGCGGGATTCCAGATCAGCGAGCCGAAGGCGAATACCCAGATGCGCCCCGGGCGCGGCGCGCGCGCGAGGATCGTCCGCACCTGGGCGGCGCGCTCGGTGTCGGTGGCGAAGCGCGCCCCGGGTCCGAGCAGGGCGCGCACCGAGGCGTGCAGCGTGCCGTCGAGGATGCTCTCTCGCGTGAGCCGCAGGCCGGCCATGCCGCGGCTAGCCCGGCGCCGCCACCGACAGGCCGCGGATGCCGTGGCGCTCGATGAGCTGCGCCACGAGACCCGAAGCCTTGACGTCCTCGGCGAACTTTCGCAGGTAGGCGGCGCCTTCCGGCCGGCCCTTGGGCGTGCCGATCGCCTGCTGCACGGCAGTGAAGCGGCCCTCGAGGATCTTCGCGCCGGGCAGCTTGCTGAGGTCTTCCATCAGCCGCGGCTTGAGCCCCGCGAGCACTTCGAGCTTGTCCTTGACGAACAGCTGGTAGGAGGCCTCGATGCCGTCGGCCGTCATCAAGGCGGCGTGCTTGATGTTGCGCGTCAGCCAGAGGTGGTAGGCGCTGCGGTCGGCGACCGCGATGCGCACGCCCTTGCGGTCCACGTCGGCGATGGATTTGATCGGCGAGCCCGCGGGCACCAGGTAGGTGGCCTCGATCTCGACGTAGGGCGCGGTGAAGTCGATCTCGGCCGCGCGCTGCGGCTCGGCGCCGATGAAGGCGACGTCCCATTCGCCTTTCTTCGCGCCGTCGGCGACCTCGCCGACCTTCTCGTACTTGCGCAGCTCGGCCGTGACGCCGAGCCGCTTTGCCAGCTCCTCGGCGAGGTCGGGGACGATGCCGCGGATCGTGCCGTCCGCGTTGCGCTGCACGAGGAGGAAGTTGCTGAGATTGACGCCGACGCGCAGCTTGCCGGTGGGGGTGAGTTCTTTCATAGGTCAGTAGCGTACCAGCACCCGGTAGCGCAGGGTGGTATTGCCTTCCGCCGGCACGCGGATGTTCCATTCCGCGGTCCCTGCGGCGACCTTTTTGTGGCGCTGCGACTCCCCGAGCATGGTCCAGTCGCCCGGCACCGGTTCGCGCACCACGACGGCGACCGCTTCCTTCTTGGCATTGCGCAGCACGATCTCGTAGGCGCTCTCGTGCACGTAGCTCCAGGGGGAGGTGGTGTCGCGGCGCTTGAAATCGGTCTGCTTCTTGTCGGCGGTGACGTCGAACGCCTCGCCGAGCTTGAGGCGCACGCGCTCGTTCTTCGGCGTGTGATCGATCCGGTCCTCGCCCACGAACTGGGCATTGCCGGCGCTGTCCTTCTTGTACACGCGCACCACGCCCTTGGGCATCGGCATGCCCAGGCGCGAGGCTTCGCGGTTCTCGAACAGCACGAAGACGCCGACCTTCATCTTCTGGCCGAGATTGCCGATGCTCGAGCGATAGTAGTAGTCGTTGCCTTGCAGCACGAGCTCCTTCGTCACCGGCACGCCGGCGGCGCCGAGCAGCGCCACCTGCTTGCTCTGGTTGTCGCTGATCGTCGTCGGCCGCTGCAGGGTGTACAGGTGGTACTCGAAGAGCGACTCCTGCGTCATCTGCGACGCCGGCGCTTCGGCCACGTCGCGCATGCGGCCGACCTTGGCGGCCATGCGCAGCTCGTCGCGCACGCGGTTAACGTCCCCGGCAACGAGCTGCAGGCGCGCGTCGGGATAGGACGTGCCGCTGCGGTTGGTGAGCGTCACCCAGCCGTTCAGGTCGAGGCCGTCGTCTTTGGCATTCAGCTCGGCGACGTAATCGGCCTTCCACGAGAGCCCGCCGGAGAGGTATGAGAGCTCGACGGTCTGGCTGCCGCTGCGGGTGCTGGCGAGCTCGGTGACCAGGGTGGGGCGGTCGCGCAGGTTGGCCGGCACGCTGTCGTAAACGATACGCCCGGGCAGGCCGGTTTCGATCCGGTCGCCGATCTTCAGGACGACGCCGTTGTTCGCGGCGAGGACGGTCGCGGTTTCGATCGATTCGGCGCCGGTCTGGGGGTGCGTCTTGACGATGCGGACCTGGCGGCCGACGTATTTTTCCAGAAGCTTCGCCGGCGTGAGCAGGTCGAAGTCGAAGTTGTGTTCGAGGAGGTTGAAGGAACCGGCATGCGACAGGCTGCGCAGCAGCGCGGTTTCAGGCCGCATGGCGCCGCTGACCTCGCGCAGGGCGAGACGGTTACGGCCGCTGTCCAGGGCAATCCGGCGGACGTCTTTGATCAATGCGAGGTTCTCGTTGTAGATGGTGATGGCGACCGACTGCTGGTCGGCGAGGGTGCTCGGCTTTTCCGCCACCGCGGCGTGCGCGGCGCTCAGGGTGCAGAAGGCGGCCGCGAGGGCCGTTTGCAGGAGGGTGCGTTTCATGGTGCTTCCTTTCTGGGTTGGCGAC
>JAOTWE010000257.1 GCA_029863065.1 Betaproteobacteria bacterium | reverse complement strand
CTCGGCGAGGAGCCGATCCTGAAGAACGTGCCGACCTGGCAATGCAAGCGCCCCGAGGACCTGGCGCACGTCATGGACAACCTCGCCGAGCTGGTGGTGAAGGAGGTGCAGGGCTCGGGCGGCTACGGCATGCTGATCGGGCCGGCCGCGAGCAGGGCCGAGATCGAGGCCTTCCGCAAGCGCGTGCGCGCCAACCCGGCGAACTACATCGCCCAGCCGACGCTGTCGCTCTCGACCTGCCCGACCTTCGTCGACAACGGCGTCGCGCCGCGCCACGTCGACCTGCGCCCGTTCGTGCTCTCCGGCAAGGAAGTCAAGCTGGTGCCCGGCGGCCTGACGCGCGTTGCGCTGCGCGAAGGATCCTTGGTGGTCAACTCCTCGCAGGGCGGCGGCACCAAGGACACCTGGGTCGTCGACTGATGCTGTCGCGGGTCGCCGATCGCATCTACTGGATGAGCCGCCAGACCGAGCGCGCCGAGAACATGGCGCGTATCCTCGGCGTCACTTCCAACCTGGTGCTGTTCGGCACCAAGGATGCGCAGCAGCAGCGGAACCTCATGGCGCCCCTGTCGATCACCGAAACCGAGGCCGAGTTCTTCGAGCGCCACGACAAGCTCACGCTGCCCGCGCTGATCGAGTTCCTGGCGCTGGACGAGAAGAACCCGTCGTCGATCTACTCCTGCCTGAAATGGGCGCGCGAGAACGCGCACGCGGTGCGCTGGCAGATCACCTCCGAGATGTGGGAGACGCTGAACGGCACCTGGCTGGAAGTGCGCGCGATGAAGCGCTCGCGCGTCACCGGGGCGGGGGCGACGCAGTTCTTCGACTGGGTGAAGGACCGCTCGCATCTATTTCGCGGCGTCACCTACGGCACCATCCTGCGCGGCGAGGCGTTCAATTTCTCGCGCCTGGGCACGCACCTCGAGCGCGCCGACAACACGGCGCGCATCCTCGACGTCAAGTACCACGTGCTGCTGCCCTCGGTCGCCGACGTGGGCGGCGCGCTCGACTTCTACCAGTGGACGGCGCTGCTGCGGTCGGTGTCGTCCTTCGAGACCTACCGCCAGCTCTACCGCGACCAGATCTACCCGATCAAGGTGGCGCAGCTCCTGATCCTCGAGCGGCGCATGCCGCGTTCGCTCGCCGCGTGCTTCGATCTGATCAAGGACTCGATGGACCGCATCGAAGGGCAGCAGGACCAGGCCGCCAAGCGCCTCGCCTACGAACTGCACGCGCGCCTCACGCACGCCGACATCGAGGAGATCTTCCAGGGCGGCCTGCACGAGTACCTCGTCGCCTGCCTCGCCGACATCGGCGAGCTCGGCAACCGCATTTCGCGTGCCTACCTGGGGGCGGTATGAAGCTCAGCCTCGCGCACGAGACGCGCTACAGCTACGAATCGCCGGTGCGCTATTCGACGCAGTACCTGCGCCTCACGCCGCGCGATACGGTGCGCCAGAAGGTGCTCGCTTGGCGGCTGGAGACCCCGGGCCAGCCGGTGGGCACGCACGACGGCTACGGCAACGTGCTGCACGTGCTGACGCTGGACAAGCCGGTCACGCAAATCGTCATCCGCGCCGTGGGCGAGGTGCAGACCTCGAGATCGGTCGACGAGCCTTCGGACTTCACCGGCACGCCGCTGTCGCCGCTGCTCTTCCTGCGCGCCACGCCGCTGACGCGCGCCGACGACAAGCTCGCCGCTATCGCCGAGAGTTTCCGGCGCCGCGCCGGCACGCTCTCGGGAATTCGCGAGCTGGCCGCGGCGGCGAAGAAGGAGCAGCCCGGCGCCGATGCCGCCGCCCTGGTGCACGCATTCATCGCCAACTGCCGCCTGCTCGGCGTGCCGGCGCGCTTCGTGTCGGGCTACGTCTGCGGCGTCGGCGGCGCCAATGCGGTCGCGCCGCACGCCTGGGCCGAGGCGTGGGTCGTGGACCGCTGGCGCAGCTTCGACATCGCCAACGATTCGATCGTCGGCGAGGGGCACGTCAAGGTCGCCTTCGGCGCCGACTACAACGACGCCTGCCCGATCCGCGGCGTGCGCACGGGCGGCGGCGCCGAAACCATGCAGGCCGTCGCCCAGATCGTGCAGTGACATGTCGATCCACGTCGCGCTGAACCACGTCACGCACTACCGCTACGACCGGCCGGTGGCGCTGTCGCCGCACGTGGTGCGGCTGCGCCCGGCGCCGCACGCGCGCACGCCCGTGCACGCCTACTCGCTCAAGGTTGCGCCGGCGAAGCACTTCCTCAACTGGCAGCAGGACCCGCAGGCGAACTGGCTCGCGCGCCTGGTGTTCCCGGACAAGGCCGAGGAGCTGCGCGTCGAGGTGGACCTGGTGGCCGAGATGTCGGTCATCAACCCGTTCGATTTCTTCCTCGAGCCCATTGCAGAAAAAATTCCGTTTGTGTACGACGCGGCGCAAATGCACGAGCTCGCGCCTTACCTCGTCAAGGCGCCGGCGACGCCGCTCCTCAAGGCCTACCTGGCCGAGATGCCGCGCGCGCCGCGCCCCTCGGTGGATTTCCTGGTGGCGCTAAACGGGCAGCTGGCGAAAGACATCCGCTACCTCATCCGCATGGAACCCGGCGTGCAGACGCCGGAAGAAACCCTGAAGAACGCGAGCGGCTCCTGCCGCGACTCGGGCTGGCTGCTGGTGCAGATCCTGCGCCACCTCGGCCTGGCCGCGCGTTTCGTCTCGGGCTACCTGATCCAGCTCACCGCCGACGTGAAGTCGCTCGACGGCCCCTCGGGCCCGGAAGCCGACTTCACGGACCTGCACGCCTGGTGCGAGGTGTACCTGCCGGGTGCGGGCTGGATCGGCCTGGACCCGACCTCGGGCCTGTTTGCGGGCGAAGGCCACATCCCGCTCGCCTGCTCGCCGGAGCCGGGGAGCGCCGCGCCGGTGACCGGCTTCACCGAGAAGTGCGAAACCGAGTTCTCCCACCACATGAAAGTGACGCGCGTGTGGGAAACGCCGCGCGTCACCAAGCCCTACACCGAGGCGCAGTGGCTCTCGATCGAGTCGCTCGGCCGGCGCATCGACACTGATCTCGCGCGCGGCGACGTGCGCCTCACCATGGGCGGCGAGCCGACGTTCGTGTCGGTCGACGACCGCGACGGCGCCGAGTGGAACACCGACGCGGTGGGGCCGACCAAACGCCGCCTGGGCGCTACGCTGCTGGCGAAGCTGAAGGCGCGCTATGCCGCGCAGGGGCTGCTGCACTACGGCCAGGGCAAGTGGTATCCGGGCGAGCAGCTGCCGCGCTGGTCGCTCGGCTGCTACTGGCGCAAAGACGGCGAGCCGCTGTGGAAGAACCCGGCGCTGTTTGCCGACGAGTCGGCCGACCATGGCGCGACGCCGGAGCAGGCCGCGGCCTTTCTCAAGTCGCTCGCCGCGAAACTCGGACTCGATCCCAAGAACGTGTTCCCCGGCTTTGAAGACACCTGGTACTACCTGTGGCGCGAGCGGCGCCTGCCTGCGAACGTCGATCCGCTCGATGCGCGGCTCGACGATCCGCTCGAGCGCGAGCGGCTGCACAAGGTTTTCTCCCAGGGCCTGGACGAGGTGGTGGGCCACATCCTGCCGCTGCAGCGCGACGAGCGCAGCGGGCGCTGGCAGACCGGGTCGTGGTTCCTGAGGTCCGAGCGCTGCTACCTCGTCCCCGGGGATTCGCCCATGGGCCTGCGGCTGCCGCTCGATGCGCAGCCCTGGGCGGCGAAGACCGATCTGCCGTACATCCACGCGCCCGACCCGATGCAGCCGGTCGCGCCGCTGCCACGCCATGTCGAGCTGTCGCCGCACCTGCCCGCACCGGGCGCACCGCCGCGCGCCGCCACGGACCGCAAGCCCGGGGCATTCGAGTCCGCTGCCTGGATCACGCGAATGGCGATGTGCGCCGAGCCGCGCCACGGCGTGCTCTACATATTCATGCCGCCGGCGCAGTCGCTCGAGGATTACCTCGAGCTATGCGCCGCGGTGGAGGCGACGGCGGCGGAGCTCGGCGTCCCGGTCGTGCTGGAGGGCTACGAGCCGCCGAAGGATCCGCGGCTGGAGTCGCTGCGCATCACCCCCGACCCCGGCGTGCTGGAAGTGAACATCCACCCGGCGAGGAACTGGGACGAGCTGGTCGATCACACCACGCACCTGTACGAG
>JAOTWE010000035.1 GCA_029863065.1 Betaproteobacteria bacterium | reverse complement strand
CGAGGGCGTCGAAGGCAACCGCTCGGCGGGCGTCACGGCCACCTTCGGCGCGGTGATCGGGCAGATCATGGTGGTGGACATGGTGTTCTCGCTCGACTCGATCATCACTGCGGTCGGCATGGTGAAATGGATCGAGGTGATGGTCGCCGCAGTGATTGCTTCGGTGGCGCTGATGATGCTGTTCGCTGGACCCATCGGGCGCTTCGTCTCCGGGCATCCGACCATCAAGATGCTGGCGCTCGCCTTCCTGGTGGTCATCGGCGTGGTGCTGATCGCCGCCGGCTTCGACCACGAGGTGCCTAAGGGCTACGTCTATTTCGCCATGGCGTTCGCGGTGGCGGTGGAGCTGCTCAACATCCGCATGCGCAAGCGCGGCGCGCGGCCCGTGCACTTGCACGAGCGGTACACACGCGACTGACGGCGCGCGCCCTCAGCGACCGAGCTTCGCCTTCAGTATCTGGTTCACCTGCCCTGGATTGGCCTTGCCCTGCGTCGCCTTCATCACCTGGCCGACGAGCGAGTTGAAGGCCTTCTGCCTGCCGGCGCGGTAGTCCTCGACTTGCTTCGCGTTCTTCGCCAGGACCTCGTCGACGATCTTCTCGAGCGCGCCGGTGTCGGACATCTGCTTCAGGTCTCGCTGGGCGATGATGCGCGCCGCACCGCCTTCGCCATCCCACATGGCTGGCAAGACAACGCCCGTCGCCGCCGAACTCGAGATTACTCCGCTCGCCACGAAGCCATAGAGTTCCTTGAGTTGCTCCGGCGTCACGTTGCTATCCGAGATCGCTTTGTTCTCTCGGTTCAGCCTTGCGGCCAGCGGACCTGCTATCCAGTTGGCAAGGTTCGGCCACGCCTCCTTGGGTTGCCCCGCAAACGTGGACAGCGCAAACGTGGACGTCTCGATGTTCGACGTCAGCACTTGCGCCTGAGCGGGCGTAAGGCCGTATGACTCGATCAGCTCTTTGCGCAGGTCCCCACGGGATTTCGGCAGCGACGCGCGGATCTTCTCGATCATGCTGTCCGAGACGACTAGGGGCAGCAGATCCGGATCCGGGAAATAGCGGTAATCATGCGCATCTTCCTTGGTGCGCATCGGACGCGTCTCGCCCTTTTCCGGGTCATACAGGCGTGTCTCCTGCACGACCATCCCGCCGTTTTCTAGCAATTCGATCTGCCGCCGAGCCTCGAACTCAATTGCCTGTTCCATGAACACAAATGAATTCAGATTCTTCGTTTCGCTGCGCGTACCCAGGTTCTTGTCGCCCACGCGTCGCACCGAAACGTTGGCGTCGCATCGGAATGAGCCCTCTTCCATGTTTCCGTCGCAGATATGGATCCAGGTAACAAGATCGTGCAGCGTGCGCGCGTACGCCACCGCCTCCTTCGCCCCGCGCAGATCCGGCTCGGAGACGATCTCGAGCAGCGGCGTGCCGGCGCGATTGAGGTCGATGCCGGTCATGCCGTGATAGTCCTCGTGCAGCGACTTGCCGGCGTCCTCCTCGAGATGTGCGCGCGTCAGGCGCACCGTCTTCTCGCCCGCGGCAAGGGCGATCTTCAGCACGCCGCCGGCGACGATCGGAATCTCGTACTGGCTGATCTGGTAGCCTTTCGGCAAATCGGGATAGAAGTAATTCTTGCGCGCGAACACCGAACGCCGGTTGATGACACCGCCGACGGCAAGCCCGAACTTCACTGCCATCTCCACCGCGGCGGCGTTCGCGACCGGCAGCACGCCCGGCAGCGCGATGTCCACCGCCGAGGCCTGGGCGTTGGGCGGCGCGCCGAACGCGGTGGCGGCGCCCGAGAACATCTTGCTGCGCGTGCGCAATTGCGTATGCGTCTCGATGCCGACGACGATTTCCCAGGCCATCGGCTACCTCTGCTGGGGCCGTAGCAGCTGGCAGGCGCCGTTGCGCGCGACCAGCACGGGTTCCAGGTAAGCCTGGGAACCGCAGAACTCGCTGCAGTTCTCGGCGCTCACGCGCACGTACTCGCCCAGATCGCGCAGCGTGACGCGGCAACTGCCGGCAACGAAGCGCAGCCCGCCCGCGAGCGGCTGCTGCTCGAGATTGGTGAGTAAGCACGTGTGCCCGCCCGGCGCCACGCGCGAGCGCCAGTCCAGCCTCTTCAGCCTGCCCTGCGCCACGGCGTACTCGAGCGACGACGCGTAGCGCCCCTCGGCGAGTTCGCAGCGCACCTCGGCGCCGTAGCCACCCATGTCGGGGAATTTCTCGCTGAATTCGAAGCGCTCGCGCTCCTGCCCGCCCGGGGCGAAGCGCATGCCCTTGAACACGCCGCCGCTCCACGTGCCCTGCAGCGTGGCGCTGGCGGGCCGGCCATAAAGGATCGGCGAATTGCCTTCCTTGAGGAAGGTGACGCCCAGCTGCTTGCTGCGCTCGCCTTCCAGATAGCGCTGCTGCAGCGTCGGCAGGATCAGGTACTCGCCGGTGAGGCGCGCCGAGCC
Organism: Betaproteobacteria bacterium; assembly: GCA_029863065.1. Classification (GTDB taxonomy): domain Bacteria; phylum Pseudomonadota; class Gammaproteobacteria; order Burkholderiales; family SG8-39; genus JAABQT01. The sequence continues at coordinate 15,260 of JAOTWE010000035.1, read as the reverse complement.
GTCCGCGCGCGGCATTGCGTAGAGCCGCATGAGCGCGGCGCGCCCGCCGAGCTGCCCGAGGAGCTCGCGCGTCTGCGCCGTATCCTGCGCGAGCGCGAGCGCCGGCGCAGCGGCCGCGAGCAGCGCGGCAATGAGGCGTTTCACAGCGGCGCTTCCTTTGGCACGCGCTGGTGCCAGTCGGTGGCGCGCTGGTACTGATGCGCCGCGCCGAGCAGCATTGCCTCGGCGAAATGATTGCCCATCATCTGCAGGCCGACCGGGAGTCCCTGGGCGTCGAAGCCGCAAGGCACCGACAGCGCCGGCAGGCCGGCGAGCGGCGCCGGGATGGTGAAGATGTCATTCAGGTACATCTGCACGGGATCGTCCATTTTCGCGCCGAGCGCGAACGCCGTGCCCGGCGTGGTGGGTCCCATGATGAGGTCGCATTGCGCAAAGGCGGCGGCAAAATCGCGGGCGATCAGCCGCCGTACCTTCTGCGCCTTCAAGTAGTACGCGTCGTAGTAGCCGTGCGAGAGCACGTAGGTGCCGACGAGGATGCGCCGCTTCACCTCGGCGCCGAAGCCTTCGGCGCGCGTACGGCAATACATATCGGCGAGATCCGCGAACTCCTTTGCCCGGTGGCCGTAGCGCACACCGTCGAAGCGCGAGAGGTTCGACGACGCTTCGGCCGGCGCCAGCACGTAGTACACCGGCACCGCCAGCGCGGCGTTGGGCAGTTCGACCGGCACGGTGCGCGCGCCCTGCTTTTCGAACCAGCCGAGGGCGGCGCGCACGCAGTCGCGCACCCCAGGTTCCACGCCCTCGCCGAAGTATTCCCGCGGCAGGCCGATGCGCAGTCCGTTGAGCGGCAACGCCAGGCCGCGTGTGTAGTCCTCCTTCGCGCGCGGCAGACTCGTGGAATCGCGCGCATCGTGTCCGGCCATGACGTTGAGCAGCAGCGCGAGATCGGCGGCGCTTCTTGCCATCGGGCCCCCCTGGTCGAGCGAGGAGGCGAAGGCGACCATGCCGTAGCGCGACACCAGCCCGTAGGTCGGCTTCAGGCCGCAAACGCCGGTGAGCGCTGCGGGCTGGCGGATCGAGCCGCCGGTATCGGTGCCGGTGGCCACCGGCGCCATGCGCGCCGCCACCGCCACGGCCGAGCCCCCCGAGGAGCCGCCGGGCACGCGATTACGGTCCCAGGGATTGCGCACCGGACCGAAGTACGAGGTTTCGTTCGACGAGCCCATGGCGAACTCGTCCATGTTCGTCTTGCCGAGTTGTACGGCGCCGGCGCGCTCGAACTGCTCGACGACGTGCGCATCGTACGGACTGGTGTAGTGCTCCAGCATCTTCGAGCCGCAGGTGGTGCGCAGCTGCCGCGTGCAGAAGATGTCCTTGTGCGCCACCGGAATCCCGGTGAGCGGCCCCACCGCGCCGCGGGCGCGGCGCTCGTCGGCCCGGCGTGCCTGCTCGAGGCTTGTCTTTTCGTCCACCGTGATGAACGCATTCAAGGGTCCGTTCAAATCGCGGATGCGCCCGAGATAGAGCTGCGTCAGCTCGACGCTGGACACGCGCCGGGCGGCCAGCGCCGCCTGCAGCTCGCCGAGGCCGGAATCGAGCACTTACTCGATCACTCTTGGCACGAGATACAGCCCGTCTGCGACCGCAGGCGCTACGGCCTGGAACAGGCTGCGCTGGTCGTTCTCCGTGACCGTGTCGGCGCGCAACGGCTGCACCACGTCGAGCGCATGCGACATCGGCTCGATGCCGCCCGTGTCCACCGCCTGCAGCTGGTCGATCAGGCCGAGGACGCGGTTCAGGCGCTCGGCCACGGTCCCGGACTCATCCTCGCTCACGGCGATGCGCGCGAGCCGTGTGAGGCGCCGAAGCTGGTCTGGGGAGAGCGACATTGCGCTGCGCAAGAAATTGGGGTTCGAAGGCCACCCTTGAGCTTGCTCGGGGCCTCGTTGCGAGTATTATATGCCCTTTGGCGACACAGCCTTAGCGTACAAAGTTAAGGCACAACCAAGAAAGCGGCGACGACCACGGACATGTTCGGATTCCTGCGCAGCTACTTCTCCAACGATCTCGCGATCGATCTGGGCACCGCCAATACGCTCATCTACGTGCGCGGCAAGGGCATCGTGCTCAATGAGCCTTCGGTGGTGGCGATCCGCCAGGAAGGCGGCCCGAACGCGAAGAAGACCATTCAGGCGGTCGGCAAGGAAGCGAAGATGATGCTCGGCAAGACGCCGGGCAACATCGTCGCCATCCGGCCGATGAAGGACGGCGTCATCGCCGACTTCACCATCACCGAGCAGATGTTGAAGCAGTTCATCAAGAAGGTACACGACAACAAGCTGTTTTCGCCTTCGCCGCGCATCATCATCTGCGTGCCCTGCGGCTCGACGCAGGTCGAGCGCCGCGCCATCCGCGAGAGCGCGATCGGCGCGGGTGCGGGCCAGGTGTACCTGATCGAGGAGCCGATGGCGGCGGCGATCGGCGCGGATCTGCCGGTCGCGGAACCGATCGGGTCCATGGTGGTCGACGTCGGCGGCGGCACGACCGAGGTCGGCGTCATCTCGCTCGGCGGCATGGTGTACTCGGGCTCGGTGCGCGTCGGCGGCGACAAGTTCGACGAGGCGATCATCAACTACATCCGCCGCAACTACGGCATGCTGATCGGCGAGACCACTGCCGAAACCATCAAGAAGGAAATCGGCTCCGCCTTCCCGGGGAGCGAAGTGCGCGAAATGGAAGTAAAGGGCCGCAACCTCGCCGAGGGCATCCCGCGCAGCTTCACCATCAGCTCCAATGAGATTCTCGAGGCGCTCACCGAGCCGCTCAACCAGATCGTCGGCGCGGTGAAGTCCGCGCTCGAGCAGACCCCGCCCGAACTCGGCGCCGACATCGCCGATAAAGGCATGGTGCTCACCGGCGGCAGCGCGCTGCTCCGCGATCTGGACCGCCTCTTCATGGAGGAGACCGGACTGCCGGTGATCGTCGCCGACGATCCGCTCACCTGCGTGGTGCGCGGCTCCGGCAAGGCGCTCGAACAGATGGAGCACTTCGGCCCGATCTTCACCAACGACTGAGCGAAGGGAACGCCGTACCCGCGGCCTCCCCTTCCCCGAGATGGAGCACACGCCACCGCCCTTCTTCGTTCGCGGCCCCGCTCCCCTCGTCAGGCTCGCGTTCTTCGCCTCGCTTTCGCTGACGCTCCTGGTGCTCGATGCGCGCTTTGGTTACGCCGAGGCGATCCGCAGCGTGCTGGCGCTCGCCGCCTACCCAATCCAGCAGGCGGCGCGCCTGCCGGTGGTGCTCGCCGAAGGTGTCGCCGGCTATTTCGCCAGCCAGTCGCGGCTGCGAGCGGAAAATGAGGACCTGCGCGCGCGCCTGCTCGCCTCCGCGCTCGATGCGCAGCGCTTCGAGTCGGCGGCGGCCGAGGCCTCGAACCTGCGCCGGCTGATCGGCGCCGCCGAGCGCCTGGATAGAAAAGTGCTGCCGGCGGAAATCCTGTACTCCGGACGCGATCCCTACTCGCGCAAGGTGATCGTCGACCGCGGCACGCAGCACGGCGCGCGCCCGGGCAGTCCGGTGGTGGACGACGTCGGCGTCATCGGCCAGCTGACGCGCGCGCATGCCTTCGTCTCCGAGGTGACGCTGCTCACCGACAAGAGCGAGGCCATTCCGGTGCAGGTGCTGCGGAACGGGCTGCGCGCCATCGCCTTCGGCGGCGGTGCCTCCGGGCTGCTCGAGCTGCGCTACATGTCGGCGAACGCCGACGTCGAAAGCGGCGACGCGCTCGTCACTTCGGGCATCGACGGCACCTATCCCCCGGGATTGCCGGTGGCGACCGTGATCCGCGTTGAGCGCGACGCCTCGTACACGTTCGCACGCGTGCTGGCACAACCCGTCGCCGGCATCGAGCGCGGCCGCTACGCACTGGTGCTGTCCGCCGGGGCGCGCTCCCCTGCCTATCCCGACGACGACGCCATGCGCAAGGGCGCGAAGACGCGTCGAGCACGAAAGCCGATGGCCGATGGCTCCTGATCGTCCGCACATCCTGATGCCGGTGCGTACCGGCACCATCGTCGGCTCGTTCACCGCCGCGCTGCTGCTCGACTTCATGCCGTGGCCCAACGTCATGCTGGCGCCGGACTTCGTCGCCCTGACGCTCGCCTTCTGGTGCGTGCGCCAGCCGCGGCGCGTGGGCCTCGCCACCGGCTGGGCGCTCGGCCTGCTGGTGGACGCCGGCAATGGCGTGCTGCTCGGACAGCATGCGCTTGCCTATTCCGCGCTCGCCTTCGCTGCCATCGCGCTGTCGCGCCGCATCCTGTGGTTCGACCTCTGGGGACAGATGCTGCACGTGCTGCTGCTGCTGGAAGGTGCGCAGGCGGTGGCGCTCGGCGTGCGCCTTGCCGCGGGCGCCGAGTTTCCGGGCTGGTCGCTCGCCGCGGGCCCGGCGTTCGGCACGCTCCTGTGGCCCCTGGTGACCTGGCTGCTGCTCCTGCCGCAGCACCGGCCGGCGTTACTCGACGACCACCAGTTATGAGGTTCGCCGAGCTCAGGAACACCGAGGGTGAGCTACGGGCCTTCCAGGTGCGCCTGGGCGCCGCCGGATTGGCGGTGCTCGTCGCCCTCGGCTTGCTGCTCGCGCGCTTCGTCTGGCTGCAGGTGCTGCAGCACGACGCTTACAGCGCCAAGGCGGAGGAAAACCGCATCGCCATCGTGCCGCTGCCGCCGAACCGCGGCCTGATCCTCGATCGCAACGGCGAGGTGCTGGCGCGCAACTACCTCGCCTACACGCTGGAGATCTTCCCGGCGCAGGTGCGCGACGTCGACGCCACCATCGCCGAGCTCGCCGCGTTCGTCGACATCCAGCCGCGCGATCGCGCGCGCTTCAGGAAGCTCATGCAGGAGACGAAGAACGTCGATAGCCTGCCGATCCGCACGCGCCTTTCCGACGAGGAGGTGGCGCGCATCGCCGCCAACCGCTGGCGCTTCACCGGCGTCGAAATCAAGGCGCGGCTGTTCCGCAAATATCCCTACGGCGAGCAGGCGTCGCACGTCATCGGCTACATCGGGCGCATCACCGGGGCCGACCTCGAGAGTCTCGAGGAGAAGGCGGTCGCGGCCAATTACCGCGGCACCGACTACATCGGCAAGGCGGGCATCGAAGCGAGCTATGAGCAGGAGCTGCACGGCGTCACCGGCTTCGAGCGGGTGGAGATCGACGCTGCGGGCCGCGGTGTGGGCACCCTGCCGCCCACCACCACGCCGCAAGCCGGTAACAATGTCGGCCTCACGCTCGACATCCGGCTGCAGGAGGTGGCCGAGCGTGCCTTCGGCGCGCGGCGCGGCGCGCTGGTGGCAATCGAGCCGGCGACCGGCAGCGTGCTCGCCTTCGTTTCCAGACCCGGCTACGACCCGAACCTGTTCGTCGACGGCATCGACCCGCAGAGCTGGGACGAGCTCATGAGTTCGCCCGACCGGCCGCTCAACAACCGCGCCATTGCCGGGCTGTATCCGCCGGGCTCGACCTTCAAGCCGTACATGGCGCTCGCCGCGCTGGAGCTCGGCAAGCGCACGCCGCGCACCACCATCTCGGATCCCGGCTACTTCGTGTTCGGCGACCGGCGCTTCCGCGACTCCAAGCCTGGCGGCCACGGCATCGTCGACATGTACAAGTCGATCGTCATGTCCTCCGACGTCTACTACTACATGCTCGCCAACGACCTGGGCATCGACGCCATCGCCGGCTTCATGAAGCGCTTCGGCTTCGGCGCGCGCACCGGCATCGATCTCGAGGGCGAGGCGGCCGGCGTGCTGCCCTCGCCCGAGTGGAAGCTCGCGCGCTTCAGCCGCCCCGAGCAGCAGAAGTGGTACGCGGGCGAGACCATCTCCATCGGTATCGGCCAGGGTTACAACGCCTATACCCCGTTGCAGCTGGCGCAGGCGCTGGCGACCCTCGCCAACAACGGCGCCATGTTCCGGCCGCGCCTGGTCTCGCACGTGGACAATCCCCGCACCGGCGAGCGCCGCTATTTCGAGCCGGAGCTGGTGCGACAGCTGCAACTGCAGCCGGAGCACGTCGCCTTCATCAAGCAGGCCATGGCGGGGGTCAACATCGAGGGCACCGCGGCGCGCTCGTTCGTCGGCGCCCAGTACACGAGCGGCGGCAAGACCGGAACCGCGCAGGTCGTCGGCATGAAGCAGGGCGAGAAGTACGAGGAAGACAAGGTCGCCGAGCGCCTGCGCGATCATTCCCTGTACATCGCCTTCGCGCCGCTCGACGGGCCGAAGATCGCGCTCGCCGTGCTGGTGGAGAATGGCGGCTTCGGCGCGCGAACCGCGGCGCCGATCGCGCGCATCGTGCTCGACTACTTTCTCCTCGGCAAGCTGCCGAGCGCGCCGCGGCGCGCGGCGCCCGCGGCCGAAGTGAAGAGCGACGCGAAGAGCGACTGATGGAGATCGCCGGCTACCCCCTGCGACGCCTGCGCGCACGCCTGGTCGAAGGCATCGACCTGCCGTTGTTAGCGCTGGCGCTGTCGCTCAGCCTCCTCGGTCTCGGGGTGCTGTACTCGGCCAGCTACGAAAACGCCTCGCGCGTGGCGAGCCAGCTCGCCAATCTCGCCGTGGCGCTCGCCGCGATGTGGGCAGTGGCGCAGGTACCGCCGCAAACGCTCGCTCGCTTCGCCCTGCCCGCGTACGCCGCGGGTCTCGTGCTGCTCCTCGCCGTGGCGCTCGGCGGCGAGGTGGTGAACGGCGCGCGGCGCTGGCTGAATCTGGGCTTGATGCGTTTCCAGCCCTCGGAGATGATGAAGATCGCCATGCCGATGATGCTGGCGTGGTATTTCCATCGCAAAGAGGGCGCCATCCGCCTCCGCGATTTCGCCGTCGCCGGCGTGCTGCTCGCGTTGCCGGTGGCGATGATCGCGCGCCAGCCCGACCTCGGCACGGCGCTGCTGGTCGCCGCCGCGGGCTTTTACGTCATCTTCCTTGCCGGCATCGGCTGGAAGGTGCTCACCGCCCTCACCGTCCTCGCGCTCGCCAGCCTGCCGCCGCTCTGGGGACTGATGCACGACTACCAGCGCCGCCGCATCCTGACGCTGCTCGACCCGTCGCAGGATCCGCTCGGCGCGGGCTACCACACCATCCAGTCGACAATCGCCGTGGGTTCCGGGGGCATCGCCGGCAAGGGCTGGCTGAACGGCTCGCAGACGCACCTCGAGTTCATTCCCGAGCGCCACACCGATTTCATCTTTGCCGTGTTCTCCGAGGAGTTCGGGCTGGTGGGCAACGTGGCGCTGCTCACGCTGTACGCGCTGCTCATCGCGCGCGGCCTGTCGATCGCCGCGCAGGCGCCGACCCTGTTCGCGCGGCTGCTCGCGGGCGCCGTGACGCTCATGTTCTTCACCTACGCGTTCGTCAACATGGGCATGGTGGCCGGCATCGTGCCGGTCGTCGGTGTGCCGCTGCCCTTCATCTCCTATGGCGGCAGCGCGCTGGCGACGCTATTCGTCGGCATCGGCCTGCTCATGAGCATCCACCGCCACCGCAAGCTCGTGCAGACCTGAGGTATTGCGCAGCAACACGGTTTTGAAACTGGCATCCGCATCGTGAAACGATGCCCTCCTAAGTGCCTGTAAATCCTTGTTTAAGGTGTATTAAAACGGCTGCAGCCGAATTGTTGCTCCGCGCCATTTCTCTGGCTATGGTGGATGGGACGGTTCCTCCAACCATCGACAAGGATTCCCATGCAGAAACGTGACCTGGAAATCGCCGCGCTGAACAAGGACTGGGCCGAGAACCCGCGTTGGAAGGGCGTGAAGCGCGGCTACAAGGCCGAGGACGTCGTGCGGCTGCGCGGCAGCGTGAAGATCGAGCACACCCTGGCGAAGCTGGGCGCGGAGAAACTGTCGCAGTTGTGCCAGGAGCGTCCATTCGTGAATTCGCTCGGCGCGCTGACCGGCAATCAGGCCATGCAGCAGGTGAAGGCGGGAGTGCCCGCGATCTACCTCTCGGGCTGGCAGGTGGCCGCGGACGCCAACGATTCGCTTTCCATGTACCCCGACCAGTCGCTCTACGCGACGACCTCGGTGCCCTCGGTGGTGAAGCGCATCAACAACGCGCTCATGCGCCAGGACCAGATTCAGACCATGGAAGGCAAAGGCGACATCGACTGGTTCGCGCCGATCGTGGCCGATGCCGAATCCGGTTTCGGCGGCGTGCTGAACGCCTTCGAGTTGATGAAATCGATGATCGAGGCCGGCGCCGCGGGCGTGCACTTCGAGGACCAGCTCGCCTCGGTCAAGAAATGCGGCCACATGGGCGGCAAGGTGCTGGTGCCGACGCAGGAGGCGGTGCAGAAGCTCATCGCCGCGCGGCTCGCCGCCGACGTGATGGGCGTGCCCACGGTGCTCCTTGCGCGCACTGACGCAGAGGCTGCGGACATCGTGACTTCGGATGTGGATGAGACCGACAAGCCCTTCATCACCGGCGAGCGCACGTCGGAGGGCTTCTACAAGACGCGCAAGGGCTTCGACCAGGCGCTCTCGCGCGGCCTCGCTTACGCCGAGGTCGCCGACATGGTGTGGTGCGAGACCGGCACGCCGGACCTCACCTTCGCCCGCAAGTTCGCCGAGGGCATCCGCAGGAAGTACCCGGCGAAGATGCTGGCCTACAACTGCTCGCCCTCGTTCAATTGGAAGAAGAACCTGGACGACGCCAGCATCGCCAGGTTCCAGCGCGAGCTCGGCGCCATGGGCTACAAGTTCCAGTTCATCACCCTGGCGGGTTTCCACGCGCTGAACTACTCGATGTTCGAGCTCGCCTACGGCTACGCACGCGACAACATGAGCGCCTTCGTCGCGCTGCAGGAGAAGGAGTTCGCCGCCGCCGCCAAGGGCTTCACCGCGGTCAAGCACCAGCGCGAAGTCGGCACCGGCTACTTCGACGAGGTGAACCAGGTAGTCTCCGGCGGCAAGGCCTCGACCAGCGCGCTGCACGGTTCCACCGAGGACGCGCAGTTCTTCGAGGAGCAGGCAAAGGCAAAGAAGGTCGCCTGAGTTGACGGCGCCGGCGAAGGTCCTGCCGATCCACGCGGCGCGCGGCGAGCGCGCCGCCGAGATCGCGCGCACGATCCTCGCCGGCTTCGACCGGCACTACCGGTTGTTCCGCGAGGCCTCGGCGCGGGCGCAGCAGCTGTTCGAGCGCGCCGAATGGGCGGCGATGGGTGAGCTCTCGCGCGAGCGCATCCTGATGTACGACCGCCGCGTACAGGAGGCGGTGGAGGAAGTGCGGACGCGCTTTCCCGCCGCCGAGACCGACGAGTCGCTGTGGCCGGCGATCAAGCTGGCCTACATCCCGCTGCTGCACGAGCACCGCCAGCCCGAGTGCGCCGAGACCTTCTACAACTCGGTGGCCTGCCAGGTGCTGCACCGGCGCTACTACCGCAACGAGTTCATCTTCTGGCGCCCGGCGGTGGCCACCGAGCACCTCGAGGGCGACGAGCCCGCCTATCGCAGCTACTACCCGCTGCGCAAGACCCTCAGGAGAACCCTCGCTGCCATCGTGCGCGGCTTCGGCCTCGTCAATCCCTGGGAGGATCTGCACCGCGACCTGCGCAGCGTGCTGCGCGCCCTGCGCGCGCGCTTGCCGCGGCCGGCGCGCGCGCGTCCCAATCTGCAGATCCAGGTTCTGGGGTCGCTGTTCATTCGCAACAAGGCCGCCTACGCGGTGGGTAAGATCGTGAACGGCAGCGAGGAGGTGCCGTTCGCGGTGCCGATCCTGCAGAACGAGCGCGGCGAGCTCTATCTCGATGCGCTCCTGCTGGACGCCGACCAGTTGAACGTCCTGTTCTCCTTCGCCCGCGCCTACTTCTTCGTCGACATGGAGGTGCCTGCGGCCTACGTGTCGTTCCTGCGCCAGCTGATGCCGAGGAAGCCCCGGGCCGAGATGTACATGGCGGTCGGCCTCGCCAAGCAGGGCAAGACCCTGTTTTACCGGGACCTGTTCTATCACCTGAAGCACTCCTCGGACCTGTTCACGGTGGCCCCCGGCATCAAGGGCATGGTGATGCTCGTCTTTACGCTGCCGTCCTTCCCCTACGTGTTCAAGGTGATCCGCGACCGCTTCGCGCCGCCCAAGGAGATGGACCGGCAGACGGTGCTCGACAAGTACCTGCTGGTGAAAATGCACGACCGCGTCGGGCGCATGGCCGATACGCTGGAATACTCGCTGGTGGCGCTGCCGCTGGATCGCTTCGCGCCCGAGCTGCTCGCGGAGCTGAAGTCGGAGGCGGCCTCCAACATCGAGATCGAGGGCGACAAGATCGTCATCAAGCACATGTACATCGAGCGCCGCATGCAGCCGCTGAACCTGTACCTCGCCGAGGCCATCGGCGACGGTGCCACCGAGCGCGTGCGCCAGGCGCTGCACGAATACGGCGACGCCATCAAGGAGCTCGCCGGCGCGGGCATTTTCCCGGGCGACATGCTGCTCAAGAACTTCGGCGTCACGCGCCACGAGCGCGTCGTGTTCTACGACTACGACGAGATCGCCTACATGACCGAGTGCAACTTCCGGCGCATCCCGGCGCCGCGCTCGTTCGAGGACGAGATGGCGGCGGAGCCCTACTACTCGATCGGCCCGCACGACGTGTTTCCCGAGCAGCTCGAGAAATTCCTGGTCACCGGCCCCGAGTCGCGCGCGATGTTCCTCGAACGCCACGCCGACCTCATGGATCCCCGGTTCTGGATCGACAAGCAGGCGCGCCTGCGCGCCGGGATCCAGGAGGACGTGTTTCCTTATCCGGAGCAGATCCGCTTCAGGCGCTAGCCGGCACGCCCGGCTGTGATAGCGTAGTCGCCAAAATCAACCGTATCAACCTGCGGGGCCAAATGGCAGTTTCGGTGGCGATGTATGCCAATTCCTACGGCAGCATCAAAGCTCGTCTCGATGCCCTGGAGCTCGATCTCGACGTTATCCCGTTTCGGCTCGACGGCAAATTCGAGATCGGCGGCACCAAGGTGGATCCGGCTGATGTCGATCTCGATTATTTTTGGCTGAGCCCAGAGCTCAGCCTCGAGGGCGGTCTGCAGACGGCATTTGACGTGGCGCTCAAGTGCCGGTCGATCAAGGTGCTGCAGACCTTCAACGCCGGCCTGGACGCTCCCGCATACAAGCAAATCTCGGCCAAGGGCGTTCGCATCTGCAACAGCTCTGCCCAGGCGCTCGCGATTTCGGAATACGTGATCGCGCAGGTACTTGCGCTATTCCAGCCGCTGGCCGAGCAGCGCGAGCTGCAGGCGAGGAAGAAATGGCAGCGCACGCCATTCCGTGAAATTTCCGGGACCCACTGGCTGATCATCGGCTTTGGTCCGATTGGCCGCGCGATCGCGCTACGGGCCAAGGCGTTTGCTGCCGGCATAGCCGTCATTCGGCGTTCGCCGGAGACCGGTCCGACGGTCGATCGCGCGGGCACGATGGCCGACCTGCCAAGATTCCTGCCGTCCGCGGACGTCATCGTGCTTGCCTGCCCGCTGAACGAATCCACACGCCGTCTTGCGGGCAAGGCGTTCTTCGACGCGATCAAGCCGCGTGCCGTGCTGGTCAACATCGCCCGCGGCGGATTGATTGATGATCCCGCCATGATCAAGGCGCTTGACGATGGCCGGCTCGCCGCGGCTGTGCTTGATGTCTTTCACACCGAGCCGCTGCCGGCGGATGACCCGCTTTGGGCGCATCCGAACATCCGGCTCACATCGCACACATCGTTTTCTGGCAATGGGGTGCGACGGCGTTGGGAGCAGTTGTTTCTCGATAACCTTCCGCGCTTCGTTAAAGGCGAAAAGCTCTTGAACGAGGTCAATCCCAAAGACATCGTTTAAAGCGACTGCGGATCGACAAGCAGGCGCGCCTGAACGACGGCGTGCAGGAGGGCGTCTTTCCTTAACCCGAGGAGATCCGCTTCGGGCGGCAGGGCGGGCCCAAGCCTGCCCTACAACCCCTCGATCACCACGCGCTTGTCGCGCGATTTCAGCCCCGACTCGATGCGCACGCGGCGCTTGGGTACCCTGTAGTACTCGGCCAGAAATTCCACCAGGGCCTTGTTGGCCTTGCCGTCGACCGCCCTCGCCGCCAGCCTGATCTTGAGGCGCTCACCGTGCTGCCCGGCGAACTCCGAGCGCGATGCGCCCGGCTGCACGTAGAGCTCCAGCACCAGCGGACCGCTCACAGCACGCTCCACACCGCGGTGCGCAGGTGCACCAGGGCGATGAGCGCAATCTGCAGGAGCACCAGCAGCACCAGCGGCGACAGGTCGACGCTGCCCAGCAGCGGCACCACGCGCCGGATCGGCTGCAGGAACGGCCGCGTCATGGCGTCGAACAGGTATTGCACCGGCGAGTGCGGATTCACCCAGGAAAGGACGGCCTGCACGACCACCGCGAAGATCAGGATGTACAGGCTGTAGCGCACGAGGTCGAAGGCGGAGGCGACAAACACGAGCATCGAGCCGGCGCCGCCCGCCATCGTGATCAGCAGCGTGAGCGCCAGGGCCTGCAGCAGCCAGGCGGCGATCAGCGTCGCGAGGTCCAGCCCGGCGAGCGGCGGCACCACGCGGCGCGCCGGCAGCACGATCCAGTTTGTCACTGCGATCATGAACTCGCCGATCGGGTTGCGGAACGGCACGCGCAGCCACTGGAAGTGAAACCGCGCCAGCAGGATGAAGACGAAGAAGCTCGCGACGACGTCGACGAGGAACTGGCCGATCTGGACGAGCATCAGTCCCGCCCCAGGAGCGCGCCGAGCTCCGCGCCGCGGCGGCTCGCGGCCTCGACCGCGCGCCGGAAATGCTCGCCGAGGCGCGCCTCGTCGAACACCGCAAGCGCCGCCGCCGTCGTGCCGCCTTTCGAGGTGACGCGCTCGCGCAGCACCCCGGGCGGCTCCTTGCTGCGTGCCGCGAGTTGCGCGGATCCGAGCACCGTCTGCAGCGCCAGCCGGCGCGCGACTTCGGGTGCGAGCCCGAGCGCTTCTGCGGCGCTCGCCAGCTGCTCGATGAACCAGAAGACGTACGCCGGTCCGCTCGCCGAAACCGCGGTCACGGGATCGAGCAGTGATTCGTCCTTCACCCAGACGGTGGCGCCGACCGCCGCGAGGATGCGCTCGGCGCGGCGCTTCTCGGCCGCGCTAACGCGCGGCGGCGCGTAAAGACCGGTGATGCCGGCGCCGATCAGCGCCGGCGTATTGGGCATGCAGCGGATGAGCCGGTCGTGGCCGCCGAGCCAGCGCGACAGATCCTGCAGACGGATGCCCGCGGCAATGCTGATGACCAGCTTGGAACCGAGCGCGCCCGCCAGCGGCGCGATGGCGGCACGCATGTCCTGCGGCTTCACCGCGAGCAGCAGCGTGTCCGCGGCGAGCGTGCGCGCGTCCGGCGCCGCGCTCGCGCGCACCTTGTATTTCGAGGCGAGCCTGCGGCGCGCCGCAGGCACGGGCTCGACCACCGACAGCGCGCCCACCCGCACGCCCTTGGCGAGCAGGCCGCCGATCAGGGCGCTCGCCATGTTGCCGCCGCCGATGAAGGCGATCTTCACGCCGCGTCCTTGACCTTGTGGCGCAGCCCGAAAATCGCCGTGCCAATCCTCACCAGAGTCGAGCCCTCGGCAATCGCCGCTTCCATGTCATCGCTCATGCCGAGCGACAGCGTGTCCAGGCCGAACTCGCTCCGCAGCCCCCGGAACAGGTCGCCGATCTCGCGAAACCGCGACTGCGGCGCGCCCGGCTCCGGGATCGCCATCAGCCCCCGCAGGCGAAGGTTCTTCATCGCGGCGATCGCCGCCAAAAGCGGCGCCACGTCCGCTGGCGCGACGCCGCTCTTGGACGCCTCACCCGAGGAGTTCACCTGTATCAGCACATTGAGCGGCGCCCTGCCTGCCGGACGCTGCTCCGCGAGGCGCCGCGCGACTTTTTCACGGTCCACGGTGTGCACCCAGTCAAAGCGCTCCGCCACCGCCCGCGTCTTGTTGCTCTGGAGCGGCCCCACCAGGTGCCACTCCAGCGGCAGCCCGGCGAGCTGCGCCATCTTGTCGAGCGCTTCCTGGACGTAGTTCTCGCCGAAGGCGCGCTGGCCGGCGCCGTAAGCTTCGCGGATCGACGCCGGCGCATGGGTCTTGGACACCGCGAGCAGCGTCACCGCGCCCGGCTCGCGGCCGGCGGCGCGGGCGGCGACCGCGATGCGTGACTTCACAGCTTGCAAGTTGTCCGCGATTGACCCCATACTTTGGCCACTGCTCTGGCGAGGGATTGTAATGGATCTCACTGAATTGCTTGCGTTTGTCGTAAAGAACAAGGCGTCGGACCTGCACCTGTCGGCGGGCTTGCCGCCGATGGTGCGCGTGCACGGCGACGTCAAGCGCATCAACGTGCCTGCCCTGGAGCACAAGGACGTGCACGGGATGGTCTACGACATCATGAACGACGGGCAAAGGAAGTTCTACGAGGAGAACCTCGAGTGCGACTTTTCCTTCGCCGTGCCGAACCTCGCGCGTTTTCGCGTCAACGCTTTCGTGCAGCAGCGAGGCGCGGCGGCGGTGCTGCGCACCATCCCCACCAAGGTGCTGTCGCTGGAGGAACTCAAGTGCCCGAAGATCTTCACCGAGATCTCGGAGTACCCGCGCGGCATCGTGCTGGTGACCGGGCCGACCGGCTCGGGCAAGTCGACGACGCTCGCGGCGATGGTCAACCACATCAACGAGAATGAGGAAGGCCACATCCTCACCATCGAGGACCCGATCGAGTTCGTGCACGAATCGAAGAAGTGCCTGATCAACCAGCGCGAGGTCGGCCCGCACACGTTATCGTTCTCCAACGCGTTGCGCAGCGCGCTGCGCGAGGACCCGGACTCGATCCTGGTGGGCGAAATGCGCGACCTGGAAACCATTCGCCTCGCGCTGACCGGCGCGGAAACGGGCCACCTGGTGTTCGGCACGCTGCACACCTCGTCCGCGGCGAAGACCGTGGATCGCATCGTCGACGTATTCCCTGCGGCGGAGAAGGAAATGGTGCGCGCCATGCTTTCGGAGTCGCTGCGCGCGGTGATCTCGCAGACGCTCTTGAAGACCAAGGACGGCGCCGGGCGCGTCGCGGCACACGAGATCATGATCGGCACCCCCGCCATCAGGAACCTGATCCGCGAGAACAAGATCGCGCAGATGTATTCCGCCATCCAGACGGGCGCGCAGATCGGCATGCAGACCCTGGACCAGACCCTGCAG